>JARRRG010000592.1:0-2774 GCA_037380965.1 Deltaproteobacteria bacterium | reverse complement strand
GCCGCCGGTGAAGAAAAACTCCGTGGTGTCCACCACTACCACATTCCACCGGATGGGGTCCTTCAACCGCTTGATGTTGGTTACCGTGGTCAAGTGAATGCCCGCGTCACCGAACAGGCCCCGTCCGGGCTCAATCTGGAGCATAAGGCCCTTCGTGTCGATGCCGTTCCGGGGCAGTTCGGCCCGCAGCGTGTCGGTGCAGATCCGGGCGTAATCTTCGATGCTGGGGGCTGGTTTCTCGTTGGGCTTTTTCACGATTGAATCCGCAATTCTTGCCATGAGCCGGTAGCGTCCTTGAGAGGCTACGAGGTGCATTCCCCTGGACAGCGCATGGAGTGCGGCCAATTGGAACGGCTCCCGGTAATCGGTCCGGGCGTTGAACGGATCTCGGGGTATGGCAAACCCCCCGCCGATGTCGATCTCCCGGGGCATGAATCCGCCAAGCGCCCGGCATACCTTTCCCGTTTCTTTGGCAAAGGCCTTCATAAGCTCGTGCCAGTACCGAATGGATGAATGGTGACGACCGTAATGTTGGTGAAATCCCACCAGGTCCACGTTGGGTGAACGGAGAATCCGAGCTCCAACGGCCGTGCTGTCCTCAAAGGCAAGTCCTCCTTTGTAGACCATGGCAGCCAGGTCAGTCGGCACGAGCCCTTCCGCGACAAAATCGCTGTGATCGACGAAGCCGGAGAGCGGAGGTTTGAGTCTCAGCCGTACCGTGGCTACCCGGTTGAGGTCCTTGGCCGCTTTCTCGATGAAATCAACCTCCTCGACACTGTCGATGGTGATACGAACCCCCGCCTCTATGCTGCGATAAATGTGGGATTCAGCTTTGGGCACTCCGTTCACCGATATGAGCGTCGGATCAATGCCTGCTTCGAGAGCGACCGTCAGCTCGCCCGGCGAATAGATATCGCAGCCGCAACCTTCATCCGCCAGAATCCTATGCAGGGCCGAAAGCCAGTTGGCTTTCGCCGCGGGCAGGACTTTCACCGGTCCATCGGGCCAGCCTTGCTGAAACGAGCTCCGGAAACGGCGCGCGGTTCGGCGGAGCTGGTCCTCGGACATGACAAAGAGGGGCGATCCGAATCGGTTCACGAGATCAACGCTGTCGCACTCCTCCACAAAAAGGCGCCCGTCCCGCGTGGACAGACAATCGTCGATTCGGGCGGCCCGCGTCATTGCCGAGTCCTCTCATGAAGGTGCCGTACGGATCGACCGTGCTCCCGAGCTGAAAGCAAATGTGCAGAACTGCTTCGACAAAGGCGTCGTATGCGGAGCCACATGGCAATCCTCGTCTCTTGCCTCACCCACTATCCACCGGACTGCACAGAAATGCACGTCCACGTTCGATGACTGAGATCGTTGTTGTCTGGACGCAGCTCCGGGACAACCCGAAATTATGCGTCGGTCTTGCCGATTCACGGTTTTCTTGCCCCGCACTTCGATTGAGGGAGTGTTCTCCTCACATTGAAAAAAGCTCGTGCACGAACCGGCACAAAGGCAAGAAACCACGATCACGGCACTGAAAATGCCTCTTTTGTTCCGTTGCTGAACGTACCTCCGGGTATGCCTCTACGTCAATGAAAATGTCCCCTAGAACGGCTCCCGATATCAGAGCGCTCCTCGATCCGAGCCACCCGCATGGAAACCGGTGTCCTCGATCTCGTGCGCGGGAGGTATGCCAGCTACGGGATACGTCTTGTCGAAGGTATGAAATCCTCCCTTTTTCGCTGAAATGGTGATACATGTCTGCCGGCCCGGGCAATTCAACGTGGGGCGCGTGAGTATTATGGCAAGCGGTTCATCTCGAAAGGTCGTGTTCATTGCCGTGGGTGCAAACTTGGGGATAGCGGTGACCAAGTTTGTGGCAGCGTGGTTCACGCGAAGTTCCGGAATGATGTCGGAAGGCATACATTCTCTCGTGGATACCGGCAATCAAGTGCTGTTGCTCCTGGGAATTTACCGGAGCCAAAAGCCTCCGGACGAAATCCATCCGTTCGGTCATGGCAAGGAGCTGTACTTCTGGAGTCTGATTGTGGCGATCCTCCTTTTTGGCGTCGGTGGTGGAATGGCCATGTACGAAGGCATTGTCCACATTCTCCAGCCCAAAGAGCTTGAAGATCCGGCATTCGCCTATGTGGTGCTCCTGGTAGCCGCGGGCTTTGAAGGTTATTCGTGGCTTGCCGCGCTCAAAGCCATGAAACATCGATCGACCAGGCGCAGCATATGGCGGATGATCCGTACGACCAAAGATCCCGCTGTGCTGACGGTGCTTCTCGAAGATTCGGCCGCGCTGACCGGTATCACGGTCGCATTTCTGGGTGTCTATTTGGGTCATACCTATGACAATCCATACTTTGACGGCGCGGCTTCAATAATCATTGGGTTGGTACTGGCTATGGTGGCGTTGCTTCTCGTGATCGAATCCAAGGGCCTGCTCCTCGGAGAAAGCGCAGATCCTGCGACGGTGGCCGAGATCCGGCACATGGTTGCGGATGATCCAAATGTGATAGACGTTATCACCGCCCTGACCATGCATTTTGGACCGGAAGAGGTCCTGCTCAATCTGGAGATCCAATTTAACGAGACTGTGACCGCGGATGGCTTAATTGGCACCATCGACAGGCTCGAAGCAGCCATACGAAAACGGTACCCGGAAATGACCCGCATCTTCATTGAGGCTGCTCCATTGAGCCGGCGTCGCGTTGCTCTCCCTGATAACTGAATCGGCCTTTTCTCCTGTACTCGCGCACGTGTTCGAGAGGACGGCC
>JARRRG010000591.1:0-2775 GCA_037380965.1 Deltaproteobacteria bacterium | reverse complement strand
CGGAAGTGGTACTGATTTCTCCGTTCAACAGCCGGGTGACCTTCGAGGGTCCGGTGATGCTGAGCTCGTCGTAGCTGCCCTCGCCGTACACCACGAAAGCCGCTTTGCATCCCAACTTCCTGAGCACCTGCGCGAGCGTTTCGGTGAGGTCCTCGCGGTACACCCCCAGAACCTGGATGGAGGCTCCGGCCGGATTGGTCAGAGGGCCGAGGAGATTAAAAATCGTTCGGAGCCCGATCTCTCGTCGAGGTCCTGCAACGTGCCGCATGCTTCCGTGAAGTGTGGGCGCGTAGAGGAATCCGATTCCCACTGTTTCCAGGCACGCGGCAACCTGCCGCGGAGTAAGATCCATCGGCAGACCGAGAGCTTCCAGCACATCCGCGCTGCCACATTGGCTCGAAACGGATCGGTTGCCGTGCTTGGCAACCTTCACTCCGGCTCCTGCAACCACGAAGGCGGTGGTGGTGGATACGTTGAACGTTCGGGTGCCGTCCCCGCCTGTCCCACATGTATCCACAATCGTTTCCTCGTCGACATTGATCTCGTCCCGGTCCAAAGAAACGTTGGAGTTGCGTACAGGAATCGGCTCACTCTTGGCCCGCATCACCTTGGCCGCGGCCGCGATCTCCTCCACAGACTCACCCTTGATTCGGAGGCCCACCAGAAAGGCCCCGATCTGGGCTGGTGTGGCTCGGCCTTCAGTCACTTCTTCCATGGCCTGGGTCATTTCGTTCTCGGTGAGATCGACTCCCTCGACCACCTTGGCAATAGCCCGCTTTATCATGACGTTCCCTCCGCGGCCGCTTGGAGCGCGAAGATGCTCTGTGCGGCCTTTTTTTGGATTTCCTCGTATTCCATTTCCGGGATGGAATCGGCCACGATCCCCGCGCCGACCCTTACCGTGAACCGGTCTCCCTGAAAGAGGATTGTCCGAATCGCAATGCACGTATCCATAATGCCATTGGGCCCGAAATAGCCGACCGCGCCTGCGTACGGCCCTCTGGATGACGACTCGAGCTCATCGATAATCTCCATGGCTCTCACCTTGGGCGCGCCGGAAACCGTTCCTGCCGGGAAACCGGCAATGAATGCATCGACCGCGTCCATCTCTTCACGCAATCGACCCTGCACTTGTGACACGATGTGCATCACGTGGCTGTATCGCTCCACGACCATATACGGCTCGACAGATACGGAACCGTATCGACTTACACGGCCCACATCGTTCCGAGCCAGATCCACCAGCATGATGTGTTCTGCCCGTTCTTTTTCCGATTCAACGAGCTCCCGCTCGAGTTGCCGGTCCTGTCGAGGATCGTCGGAACGTCCTCGAGTTCCTGCAATGGGACGCACAGTCACACCTCCTTGATCGACTTTGACCAGGGTTTCGGGTGAGGAGCCCAGGAGCTGGTACTCGCCGAAGTTGAGGAAGAACATGTAGGGCGACGGGCTGCTCACTCTCAGACGGCGGTACACCTCGAGCGAATTGAGGTCCGTCTCACCCTCAAAGCTGTCGGACAAAACAACCTGGTACACGTCTCCTGCCCGGATGTAGTCCTGCCCCTTTTTCACGATCTCGAAAAATGGCTCCTTACGGGGCGGGACAACCTTCATCCGGCCCGGCCGGGACCTCAGGAGCAGAGGTCGGCGGAGCGTTTGCTCCATCTCCTCAATTTTTCCGACGCACCGAGCTTCATCCGAGTCCAGGGACAACAAGATCATCGCGCGCCGCATGTGGTCGAACACCACGAAACAAGAGGGAAAAACGAGCCTGGCTGTGGGCAGTTTCAGAGGGCGCGGTTCGGGAAGTCGCTCGATGAGGCGAACAGCATCGTAGCCGATAAATCCCATGAGTGAGCCGACGGAGGGAAGCTTCGGATGAGAGCCGAATTCGACTCGTTTCAAACTGGCCTTGATGAGCTGGAAAAAGTTCTCAGCCGCGAACGTGGTCTCGCCCTCGTCGTCCCACGAAATCACCCCATTCGGACGGAGCTCCAGGCCTGAAATTGGATCGAAAGCCACAATGGAATATCGGCCGGTTACGTCCTTTGTCTCTACGCTCTCGAGCAGAAAGGAGTCCGATCTGCCGCGGCACAGCTTGATGTACGCTGAAACCGGCGTCTCGGTATCGGCCAATTTTTCTCTGCTCACGACTCTGAGCGGGGGCATGTGCATTTCTCCTCGCAAAAAAACAAAAAACCCACCGTCTATTTGACGGTGGGTTTGTCTGTCTGGAAAACTTGCTCAATCAGAAAATCAGGGGACACCTCCCACCGTCATAGCGTTATTCCACCACCAGCCAAAATAGTACGATAGGTTCAGAGCGATCTCCGAGCGGGCAGCCTGCACACCGGAAGGAAGACCCGATGGAGCCATCAAGGTGGGATAGGTAGCGGTTTGTTGAAATCGATTCACCATAACTTTAAACTAATAGACGAAACGCGGCGGCCGGTCAAGAAAAAAAGCTCCGCGCGTTTCCCAAGAGAGATCCATATCCGAGGTACCGACTTGTGAATCGAGCGGTCTCTCCCGCTGGGAGCCTGCGCCAGGCGCGGGGAGCCTCGAGCGGCCACCGGGACTCCCCGGATGGAGCGCCTAGTCTCCTTTCAGTCGGAGCGCAACCTCGGCCAGGCGTTTGCCCAGGGCACGACAGATTGCAGCTTCCTCGGGGTCAATTTCTCGCGTGCTGTCAGCACCCGCGACATGACCGGGTCCGTACGGTGAACCGCCTCCTTTGGTTGAAAACAGCTCCGGAACCGAATAGGGCACCCCGAC
>JARRRG010000590.1:4552-8080 GCA_037380965.1 Deltaproteobacteria bacterium | reverse complement strand
CACCCGGTCACCGGGCTTGAGTCCCCTGGCGATGAGTGATCTCGCGATGGCTGACGCTTTCGCGTCAACCCCTGCGTAGGTGTCCTTCCCGCCCTTCCACAGCAGTGCGGCCTTGTCCGGACGAACCGCCAGGTTGTCCTCCAATACGGAACAGAGGTTTTTTTCCATCTATTTGTCTCCCTGGTGCGTCGCGGCAAGCCCTCTGCCGGTAGAAGCGCCGAGCCGGCCCGCGAGAACAGCGATCCGCAGAATAGGTGCGGGCCAGAAACGCGATCCGCATTCCCGGCTGAGGCGTTCGAGATCGTTCAATACCTTTTCGAGCCCTCTCTCGTCCGCCCATGACAGAGGTCCTTTGGGGAGGCCCGCGCCCATCATCATAGCCCGATCGATGTCCTGGGCATTTGCCACTCCTTCATCCAGGCACCGGATGCTCTCCGCGATAATAGCGTACGTGATCCTCTCCTTGACCTCCGCATCGAGCTTCCCGTCCAGGCCCCTCGTCCGGGGAACGATGTCCTCGGTCGGCTCAGGCGGTCCGGAACGGTAGTCGAACAGTCCGCAACCCGTTTTTACTCCAAACCGTTGCTCCGCTTTCAGCCGTGCGAGCAGGGAAGGTATGGCGAACCGCTCGCCATAGTAGGCGGCCAGCGTGCTGTTGGAAGCGAGAATGATGTCCCAGCCGACCATGTCACCCAGCCGCGCGGGCCCCATGGGCAGGCCCATATCCTCGACCGCCGCGTCCAGCTCCAGGATGCCCGCGTCCTTTTCCAGCAGGAGGAGCGCCTCGTTGATGTACGCGCCGAGGATGCGGTTGACGAGAAACCCCGGGCAGTCTTTTACAACGACCGGCTTCTTTTTCGCGGATCGAAGCCGGTCGCAGGTCCGGGCAACGGTCTCGGGCGAGGTGTCCAGCCCGCGGACCACCTCAACCAGAGGCATCACATGCGGGGGATTGAAGAAGTGCGTGCCGCAAAACCGCTCAGGGACGGAGAGCACCGCGGCCAGCGCGGTGACGGGCAACGCGCTCGTGTTCGTCGAAATAGGGGTCTCAGCAGAAACGTTTTCCTCTATGCCGGTCAGGACTCGCCTCTTCAGCTCGAGATCCTCCGGCACGGTCTCGATGACGGATGCGCAATCGACAAGCATCGCCGGGGTTTGACCGACTTCGAGATTGCCGAGCCATTTTTCCGCGGTCTCCGCGTCAAGCTTTCCGTTCTTGACTGCCTTTTCGAATACCTTTTCCAATGCGATCCCGGCCTGGGCCGCGAGATCCGCGGTTGCTTCGACCAGAGTCACGGTGAAACCCTGAGACAAAAAGTGGCGCACAAGACCCTTACCCATGGTGCCGCCGCCAACGATTCCTATTTTCTTGTTCATCGGTGATTCCTTGATGTCGTGAGTCGATGCCTCCCTTGCTCCTGGTTGCGTCGATGGTGTCGGTGCCGCGGAGCTCCCAAACGATCCCGTCCGTGAGATGCCGTCGAGCGTCACGTGACGAAAGGCCCGTGCCAGCTCGGCCCCATTCCAGAGGTCGCGAAAAGCAGCCCACTGGAGGATAATTCCGTCATGAATCGCCAGAATGATTGCAGCAAGCATGGTTGCATCGATGTCAGAGCGAATCACACCTTCTTGCTGGGCATCCGTCAGGATGCGCACGAGGAAGTTCCTCTGTTTGGTGACGATGTCGAAGAATGCCCTGCTGTGCACGTCTTCCGAGGGAGAGAGCTCGAGAGAGAGCGTGCGCAGGCAGTGGATGAGGTCCGTATGCTCGACCGCGAACCTCGCATTGAACTTGAATATGCGGCGCAGCCGATCCGAAGCCTTTGGGCCCGCCTGCAGCGTCTCCTCGATGAAACGATCGAGGTATTCCTTTTGCAAGCGCTCAACCACTGCGCCCAGCACGTCGGATTTGCTCTCAAAATGCCAGTACAGCGCGCCCCGGGAAATCCCCGCGGCCCGCGTGATATTCTCGATGGTCGACCCGTGGTACCCTTTCCTGCCGAAGAGCTCCGTTGCCGCTTCGAGAATCTTGGCGCGGCTGCTCGATTCCTTGATGTCAGAGTTGACGCTGGACATGGTTCAATGCATGGCTCGTCATTCGTGAGTGGTCGGGGAGAAACGCGGTCTGCGCTTCTCGAAGAATGCCCGTATTCCTTCCCTCAGATCCTGCCTGCCCGCCAGTCGCGAGGATTCCGCGCTTTCAAGGCTGAGTCCCCGTGAGAGCGGGCCGTCGAGCCCGTTTATGGTCGAAGTCAAGAGTGCTCCGACCGCGTGCCGCGAGAGTGCCGCGACCCGGCGCGCATACGATTTCGCGCCTGACACCGGCTCTTCAGCAGGAAACAGCTCTGCAACGAGGCCCCAATCGAATGCTTGCCGGGCTGA
Source organism: Deltaproteobacteria bacterium (assembly GCA_037380965.1). GTDB lineage: Bacteria > Desulfobacterota > Desulfomonilia > Desulfomonilales > Desulfomonilaceae > JARRRG01. The sequence goes on along the minus strand of JARRRG010000590.1, from coordinate 5,698 downwards.
AAACCGCCTCCCGGTGAGAGAGACGTGCAAGGCCCGATTCCGACCGATGATCCGAGCCAGTCGCTGGGTCCCGCCAAAAGAGGGGATGGTCCCCAAATTGATTTCCGGCAACCCAAACGCGGACTCGGGCGTAGCGAAGACCACGTGCCCCGCCATGACCAGCTCGAGCCCGCCCCCAAAGCATTCTCCGTCAACCGCGCAGATAATCGGCGACCGCGTGGCCTCGAGCTCATTGAGCATGTCCTGCACCATCGCGGTCTGTCCGCGCGTTGCCGTGACCGTTTCGAGCGCTTCTATTTCCCGGATATCCATTCCAAAGAAGAATTTGCCCGGGGGCCCGGTCAGGAGCACTGCATAGTTTGCCAACGAAATGACCGGACTGCCTTCGACTTCGAGCAGTACCGTGCACACTCCACTCTCCACTTCTTTCCGCCAGCCGTGTATCGGCATCGTTCTCTCCTCGCGTACCGCTCGCGTATCCGACCCGCTCAGTTCTCTTCGGACCACCCACCGTAGATCAGGCCCGCTCGGTCCAGCTCCCGTGAAAGAGCCGCGGCCTCTCCACTGCGCACAATCCTGCCCTTTTGGATGACGTACCCCCGGTGAGCCAAGTCAAGCGCCAATCTGGTGTTTTGTTCGACGAGAAACATGGTGAGATTCTTTTCCCGATTGAGCCATCTGAGCGACTTGAAAATCTCTCTGACCAGCGCAGGCGCGAGGCCCGTCGAGGGCTCGTCCAGAATGAGCAAACGGGGACGGCTCATCAGCGCTCGACCGATTGCCAGCATCTGCTGCTCTCCCCCGGACAGGGTCGCTCCGGTCTGCTTCAACCGAGTGGCGAGATGCGGGAACACCGAGAGCACGAAGTCGAGATCGCTCTGATAATCTCCCGAGCGCAGCCGTTTCAGCCTCGGGTACGCGCCAAGCTTCAGATTTGCCAGCACGCTCTGCTGGGCAAAGATCTCCCGTGACTCCGGGACGAGTGCGATGCCGAGCGGAATCCTTTTCGCGACAGGCAATCGTGAAATGTCCCGCTCGCGGAACAGGATTCTTCCCCCATAGAGAGGGACGAGCCCGCAGATGGTTTTGAGGAGCGTGGTTTTTCCGCTCCCGTTGGTTCCCACCAGCGTGACCGCTTCCCCGGAG
>JARRRG010000590.1:0-4500 GCA_037380965.1 Deltaproteobacteria bacterium | reverse complement strand
CACCAGCGTGACCGCTTCCCCGGAAGAGACATCCACGTCAACACCGCTCAGGACCACTATCTTCCCGTACCCCGACTTCAGGCTCTGAACGGCGAGCAAGGGATGGTGTTCACTCACTCCGATCCCCTAAATAGGCCTCGAGGACCTGTTCGTCGCGCTGCACCTCCTCGGGCGTACCCTGCGCGATGATACGTCCGAAATTCAGCACGATGATTTGCGTACACAAGTTCACCACCATTCCGATGTCATGCTCGATCACCATCAGGGTGACCCCGAGCTGCTGCACCTCCGTAAGGAGCCGGCAGAGCTCCTGTCGTTCGATCTCGTCCATCCCCGCACATGGCTCGTCCAACAGCAGAATCTCCGGCTCGGTAGCGAGCGCCCTGGCCAATTCCAGACGCCGGGCCTGGGAGAGGGTGAGTTGATCCGCGCGGGTCTCGGCCAGTTCGTCCAGTTTCACCAGCGCGAGGTATTCGATGGCCCTCTCGCGGCACGCACGCTCCTCTCTGCGTGCTTTCGGCCACGTGATCAGATCGTAGAAGATGTTGCTGCGCGAGCGGATATGCCGCGCGACCATGACGTTCTCAATGACGCTGAGGTTGTGGAACGCGCGTGCGGTCTGGAAGGTGCGAGCCATGCCGTTTCTTACGAGCTCATGGGGAGTCATCCCGGTGAGGTCGAGGTCCTTGAACCGGAGCCGACCCCGCGTGGGAGACTCGATCCCGGTGACACAGTTGAAAAGCGTCGTCTTCCCCGCGCCGTTGGGGCCGATCACACCGACGATCTCTCCCCTCGCCACCTGAAACGAGACCTGTGAAAGGGCAAGTATGCCCCCGAAATTCTTGTACAGGTCTTGTACGTTGAGAAGCGTCATGCCGCACCGTCAGCCTGGGTGACTTTTGCGCGCACGCCCGCATACGCCCTGGTAATCAGGCCCCAGATTCCGCCGGGCGCTGCCAGCACCACCGCCATGAGCACAATCGAGAAGAACAGGAGTCGATACTCCTCATACGCCCTCATGAATTCAGGGGCCACCGCGAGCATCAGCGCGCCGGCCACAGCGCCCATCGGGCGCCCGAGACCGCCTACGACCACCATGATGAGAAATTCGAGGGACGCGCCGACCCCGAAGATCTCGGGCCCGATGTAGTGCGTGTGAACCGCGTACACGCCACCGGCCAGGCCCGCGAGGATTGCGGAGATCGCGAAAGCCTGCACTTTATACGCGGATATATTCAGTCCCGACGCCTCCGCGGCAATGGGATCGTCGCGGAGCGCCGCGAGAGCCCGGCCTGTCTGGAGTGACAGCAGATTGTTCAACAGCCAGGCGAGAGCGATAAAGAGCAGCCATGCCAGATGAAAGGTCTTCAACCATGCCTGGGGACTGTTGTCGATCACCATTCCCGCTATCCGTGCGCTCGGGATATCCGCGATGCCCGCGGCCCCATTGGTGAGCGACGGCACCTCGAGAAAGAACACCTGCGCGATAAGACCGAAACAGAGCGTCACCATCGCCAGGTAGTGACCGTGGAACCGCAAGGCCAGATAGCCCAGGCCGATCCCCACCACGCCGGCAAGAACCCCTCCGAGCGGCAAACCGATGAAGAAGGGAAGCCCCGACTTCATCATGAGCTGAGACGTCGTGTACGCGCCGATTCCGAAAAATGCCGCCTGCCCGAGCGATATCTGACCTGCATTGCCCAGCACGAGGTTCAAGCCCAGTGCCACAATGGCATAGATCCCCGCGAGCGTCAGAATCTGGATGGTGTACACCTCGATGCCCAGGAAAGGGAGGACCGCGACCACCGCGACGGCTCCCAGCCAACCCAGTTTCGCTCGTGTGCCTCGGATTGCCAACGTTATCGGAGCGATGAGGATCCCCGCGAGAGCCGCCAATCCGGTGGCCAGGCCCCAGGCAAGCGAGCTCATGCTCTTGACGCTCACCCCCATGAGCAACGCGGCCTCCGGTTTTTCCGCGGCAGCCATCATCGCGGATCCATGGATCGTCCGGCTGAAAAAGAGCCAGAGAAGAACCAGCACCACGAGGGTGATGCCGAGGATCCACAGGGCCTGCGGCATGATCATGATCCCGAACGCATCCAGCGGCCGATCGCCGGTGATGGACGGAAAGAGCAGCTCGTCCTTGGTCCAGAACACATAGATGAGCTGCTCGAAGAAGATGAATCCCCCCACGGTCATGAGAATGCTCGTCAACACGTCCTCGCGACCCGAGGGGCTTACGAGAAACTTCTCGAAGAGCACGCCGACCGCGGCCATGATGAAAAACGTCACCAGGAACACCGCGGGGTACGCAAGGCTCCACGACATCAGCAGGGACAGCGCCATGACCCCGCCGAGCTGCACCAGTGCCCCGTGAGCGAAGTTGATCACGCGAGTGGAGATGAAAACAAGGTAGTAGCCCAGACCGACGAGCGCGTAAATGCTCCCGATCGTGAAGCCGCTTACGAGGAATTGGAACAAGTCGGTCATGCCGAATCGCTCCGGGCCGCGCGGCCCCTCAGTCTCTTTTCTCCGGCAAGGCTCGTCATTGCCCAGATGGGACGAGAGAAGCCCGTGCCGCCGGCGTCACCACCCATGGCGATCAACAAGCCATCCCCGGCAGCACAGCCTTCCAAACAACCAAGGACTACGGGCCTCATACGCGGGAGGCTACTTCTTGGGGTACACCTTGTCAGCAGGGTAGTAGTCCCCGTTTTTGACGATTGCCATAACGTAGCAGCCAGGCTGCAATCCGTTACAGTTCCCTCCCTTGAAGGAAAAGGTTCCCTGCACGCCCTTGAAGCCATCGATACTGTACACAGCCTCGGAGACCTTTGACGCGTCACCCTTTGCCTTCTTGATCGCGTCCGCGAGCAGATACGCGGCATCGTACCCGACGGCTGCAAAGGTGGGGGGAATGGTCTTGAACTTCTTCTGGTACGCCGCGATGAAAGCCTTTTCTTTCGCATTGGGAGCGCCATAGTTGAGGACCGTATTGAAAAGCAGTCCGTCACCCGCCTTGCCCAAAAGCTTGATCATCTTGTACGAGCCCATGCCCGCGCCGCCCATCAGCTTAATGGTTTTGTTCAGACCGAGCTGATTCCAGTTCTTGACGATGACCGCAGGTGCGAAGCCTACTCCCCAGATCACAATACACTGAGAGCCCGCGTTCTTCAGATTGATCAACTGGGCGCTCATGTCCCGATCCTTGGACTGGTACTTTTCCACCCCAACTACCGCGATCTTGGGGGCCCGCTCCTTGAGAATCTTGGTGAAGGACTCCGCGGACCTCGTGCCGTATTCATTGGCATCATGGATGATGCCGATCTTGCTTACCTTCAGATTGTCCCTGAGAAAATCCACCATGCTCGCCGCGTCGAGCTCGTCGGGCGGGGCCGCGTTGAACACGCTCTTTTTCCCCTTGCAGATCGAGGAATTCCCCGAGATGTAGAATTGCGTGATGCCCGCCTTCTCACACGCGGTGGCGACCACGTGAATCGTTCCCGAGGTCGACGCGCCCACCACACCGAGCACCTTGTCCTTCGTGAGCAAACGGTCGATCAGATTCTTGGTCTTGCCCGGGTTGCCTTCGTCATTGTAGGAAACGAGCGAGAGCTTTCTCCCCAGAACTCCGCCGGCCGCGTTGATTTCCGCCACCGCCAGTTCCACCCCTTTCTGTTCCGGACCGCCCAGGAATGCGAAGCGGCTGCTTGTGGCAAGCACCGTCCCTATCTTGACGGGGCCCGCGGCGGACACAAGAGATGCCGGGACAAGGCACATCGCGAATGCCAACACAATCAGACATCGCACGGTTCTGTTCCTCATTCTCTCCCTCCCTTTTCGATACGTTGTAAGCTCGTTTGCCGGATGGTCGGCTTTCCCCGTTCAGTTCACACCGGTTCAGAAATCCCGCTGAAGCAGGAGCGCATAGCCCATTCCCCCGCCCGCGCACAAACTGGCGAGACCTGAGCTCACGTCCCGACGAATCATTTCGTGCACCAGCGTGACCGCCAGTCGACATCCGGTCGCGCCAACCGGGTGCCCGAGGGAAATGCCGCTCCCGTTGACATTGACACGGCTCCGATCCAGGCCCAAGTCCCGTTCGGTTGCCAGGTAGTACGACGCGAACGCCTCATTGACCTCAATGAGGTCCACCTGCTCCAACTCGAGATCCGATGCAGCCACCACTTCCGTGATCGCGGGCACGGGCGCGACTCCCGTAAACCTGGGCTCCCGGGCCTTGATGGACAATGGTCCCACCCTGGCCAACGGGCGAAGACCCATCCTCTCACACGCGGCCCGTGTGGCCAGCACCAGTGCCGCGGCTCCGTCATTGAGGCTGCTTGCGTTGCCCGCAGTCACCGTGCCGTCCTCCGAAAACGCAGGCGGCAGCTTGGAAAGTTTCTCCAATGTTGCATCATGCCTGGGTGACTCATCCCGATCGATCGTGGCTGACCCTGACCGCGCGGGAACTTCTATGGGAACGATCTGACCGGAAAA
>JARRRG010000589.1:0-2777 GCA_037380965.1 Deltaproteobacteria bacterium | reverse complement strand
CAAAATTCACGTACTGACACTTCATGAGGCAGTCAACCATCTCGCATGCCTCGCAGATCTCCCGGTCTATTTTCAGCCCGAAATCCAACGTACCCTCCTTTCGCTTCCTACCTGGTTTCCGCCCCCTCACACATTTCCGTTGCCATTGTTGCATAGGGTCGTCAGCATCTTTATGCAGCTCGAGCAGAGATTGCTGGATCCTCCTTCCCGCTGCAGTCTTTCGCGCATTGCCTTGTGGCCCCTTCCGAGCCAATAGAAGACCGGTTTGTCCTCCAGTCTCTCCGCAGCGAGGAACCCATCCAATTCCTCCTCTACGATATTTCCTGCCCGGCTCTTCAGGCGACTCGGCAGGACGCAGCAAGGAATCACGTGCCCGGATGGATCCACAACGAGCCTGTCTCTCAAATAATCACAATATCTGTCCCCAAAGGGATACTTCTCCGGGTCCTTCCACAGGGTGATCGTGTAAGAGACGGTTGACCCCTTTGCGTTCGGAAACACCCCCTCAAGTCTCTCCGTTACGTTTCTCAGTTCACCATCGCTGAAGACATAATCGCGTGCCCCCTCCCCTCTTCCGGACGGGACGATCGAACTCAGCTGGATCGTATCCACAGTATAGGGTACAAGGAGCCTCGGGAGACCGGAGGCTTCGTCGATATTCCTTGGGGTCACCACATAGTTGATCCACACCTCGATTTCATTCTCCCTCAGAAGACCCAGCACGTCTTTCACCCTTTTGAAGGATCCCTGCTTTTGCGTGAAATCGTCATGTGTGATGCACGAGGTTCCATAAAGAGACGATTTCACCCTGTCCAGTCCGGCATCCTTCAGATCCAGAATGTACCCTTCATCGAGATACCACGCATTCGTATTCAGAGTCGTCAACAACCCCAGACTCGATGCATACCCTATGCCCTCCAGGATCCGGTTTCTTCCAACGACAAGCGGTTCCCCTCCGCTCAACTCAAACTCTTCCATTCCAAATCGAGCGGCTCGGTCGAGCATTCTGCGTATCGCTTTCCCGTCGAGTTCCGCACAAGTTCGCTCAGGTCCTGAATCCGAACAGCAATGCCTGCAATAATGAGGGCACCGGGAAGTGATATGGAAGTGCAGGATGCTTGGGCTGATGCCGGCCATTTTCGACCTTGACCTCACGGAATGAGACAACGAAGCATCGACCAGGAGGCGAAGCTGCCTAGTTGACCTTGTGCAAGGCGTTGCTGGCCGCATCCGTCAATTGGTAAGCGAGCGGCGAGGCGGTCAGCCAGGGGTGTGTCCCCATGGGGAACAGCGCCACTTGTTCCATGGTCATACCGTTCACGGTGCAGGCCGATATCAGATTGCCCACCTCCCCAACCGCAGCCGTGCAACACGCGCAACCACCGAGCAACTTGCCGGACCTTCGGTCAAAGGTCAGCCTGACCTTCATGGGTTTCGCATCCGGCATGGTACCCGGGTGCTTTGAAGTTGCCTCGGCTTCGCCGATCACAACATTGTAGCCCATCTTTTCCGCTTGAGCGTCCGTCAAGCCGGCCATAGCAATGGCCGTATCTCCGATCAGGGTCGAAAAGGCACCCACGGTGCCCACATTCCGCCATCGGGCAGAATAGAGGTTGGCGGCCGCGATTTTCCCCTCCCGGGTCGCCACCGACGCCAGCCGAATCCCGACGGGCTCCCCGTTGAAAAACGAATACTTTTCGGCACAATCCCCGACGGCAAAAATGTCGGGGTCATTTGTCCTTTGGAACTCGTCGACTTTGATCCCGCCTGTCGGGCCGATCTCGAGACCTGCCTCCGCGGCCAGCCTTACATTTGGAGACACCCCGATGCCAATGATGACCATGTCGCACTTGACCCGTTGCCCAATATCGAGTTGAACGAATTCCACCGTATCGTTACCGCCAATGAGCTTCACAGCATTCCCCGTTATCACATTGATGCCTCGCTCATTCAGGACTTCTTCCGCCCGAACGCACAGTTCTTCCGGACAAACCAGCTGAAGGCAATGGTCCAGCAACTCCACGATCGTGACATCGAGCCCCCGCTTGCGGCATTCGTCCGCAAACTCGACGCCGATGAAACCGCCCCCGATCACCACGATGTGGCCTGCTCTGTTCATTGCATCCGCCAAGGCATGCAGATAGTCCGGATCTTTTCTCACGAGATAGACGTTTTTCCGTTCGATCCCCTGAATCGGAGGGTTCACCGGATTCGAGCCGGTAGCCAGTACAAGCTTTCCGTAGCCGATCCCTTCACCACCGTCCAGCTTGACTACCTTGGCTCCGCGGTCCACCGAGACGGCCTTCCCGAGCTTGAGTTCTGCAGCCCCAAGAAGCTTGTCGGGCATGATGTTCTTATCCACGGCTCCCAGCGTACCGTAGATGTAAGGTATGCCACAGGGAACCATGACCTTTTGTTCCTGCCGGATGACCAGTATGTCTCTCAATTTGTGATGCTTTTGTGCACAGATGGCGGATTGAATCCCGCCGGCACTACCACCGATAATCACCAAATCATGCTTTCTCATGACCCTTCTCCCTCTGTGTCTCGGGGAATTTTCACTGGCCACATCGGAACGAACCCTCTCATGACGGACGCCTCGAGTCAGGAGAGGCCGGAGACAACACCTTGCAGACTGCGCAGGAGTTCCGTGTAACGATCGAAATAGGCCTTCGCAACCTCGCTCATGATAACAAAACCCGCCATGCAGTCTTTCTTCAAAACCCCCTGAAGCTGCCCCGCTTCGATCTCAAGAACCTCGGCATCCTCGGTACACA
>JARRRG010000588.1:0-4955 GCA_037380965.1 Deltaproteobacteria bacterium | reverse complement strand
GGAGATCGAGAGATCCCCTTCCAGATATTTTTTCACCATCTGGACGCGGCCCCTCGGCGCGTGGCGCTCCATCCTGGTAACCTTGTACGTGGGACAAGCGGGCTGGCACATCGCGCACTTCAGGCAGCTATAGAGGTCTTCTTGGATTTGCTCGGGACATTTGGCCTTCTCACTCATTCGATTCTCGCGAAGCCTTTCAGATCGGGTTCTCACAGAACGCGGGCATCACTCAAACGAACTTACCCGGATTGAGGATCCCCTTGGGGTCAAGGCTCTCCTTGATGCTCCTCGTCACCGACATGGCCACGCTGTCCAGTTCCAACGGGAGGAAACGAGCTTTGGCCATGCCTATGCCGTGCTCGCCGGAAAGCGTCCCGCCGAGCGCAAGGGCTTCCCGAAAGATCTCTTCGGTGGCTTGCTCCGCTCGAGCGAGCTCATCCTCATCCCGCTGATCGAACAGCACCAGCGGATGAAGATTTCCGTCACCCGCGTGAGCCAGCACCCCGATCTCGACGTGGTGTTTCTCGGCTATCTCGACGGTTTTCCTGATGATCGCCGTTAATTGAGATACCGGCACCGTCGCGTCCTCGATCACTGCATTGGGGCGCAGGCGAGCCATCACGGAGAACGCGGCGCGGCGGGCGGTCCAGAGTTTTTCCGCTTCCGCGTCGCTTTGTGCCGCGACCACTCCTGACGCGTTGTTTGCCTTAAGTATCTGCTCGATCTTGGACTGCTCGATCTCGAGGCTCTCGGGATCCCCGTCGATCTCCACCAGGAGAATTGCCTCCACGTCCGTTGGGAGACCGAGATGCGCATCAGCTTCCACGGCCGCAATCACCACTTTGTCCATGAGCTCGAGACCCGCGGGCACGATCCCCGCGCCGATGATTGCCGCCACCGCGGTCGAACTGTCCTCGAGCCGGGGAAAATCCGCCCTCAAGGTACGGGTTGCCAACGGTTGGGGGATGAGCCGCACCATGATTTCAGTGATGATGCCCAATGTGCCTTCTGAACCGCAGAGCAACCTGGTGAGGTCGTACCCGGTGACATTCTTGATGGCCCGACCGCCGGTCTTCAGCACGTCACCATTTGCCAGCACCGCGGTGAGCCCCAATAAATAGTCACGCGTGACCCCGTACTTGAGCGTTTTGGGACCCCCGGCATTCGTGCCCACATTTCCGCCTATTGTGCACACCGTCCACGAACTGGGATCAGGCGGGTACATGAGGCCGTACTTTGCCACCTCCCGCTGGAAATCAAAATTGATCACTCCGGGCTGGACCCGCGCGAGGCGGTTGTCACGGTCTATTTCCAGTATCCGGTCCATGCGGCTGAAGGCCAGCACGATCCCACCTTTGACCGCGACGGTCTCACCCGCCAGGTTGGTGCCCGAGCCCCGCGGGGTCACGGGGATTTCTTCCCGGTCGGCCACCTTCATGATCGCTGAGACTTCCTCAGTTGACAGAGGATACAGGACAAGATCCGGGCGGTGCTCGCGAATATACGGGTCGTACGAGTAGGCGACAAGGTCTTCAGGCTGGTCCGTGGCCCGGTCCGGGCCCACAATGGCAATGAGTTCCTTTTTGACACGCTCGTCCATGGCCGCTCCCCTACACTCAGTGCAGAGCAAGCCGTTCCCCTCTCACGATACCGGGCAAAAAGTTTGGGAGACGAAATATATGCACTGCGATGGCGCATCTCCGAGCCACGGTACCAAGCGCGGCTTCCTCAACTATGCATAGCATACTCACAATTCGGGTGGGATTCAAGGCGCGAGCCGCAGCCTTCATACCGGTCGAGCCGTTGAATGGTGCGGAAATGTTCGGCGGGAACATGCTGGCCGAAGAACAGCAATCCCTGTACGGAACGGGGATACGAGCCCGGCGCTCAAGTCGTGTCCCGCGGATGGTTGTCTTGCCTACCGAGGCGTCCCGTTTTCACAGCCACGCCGCTTCAGCAATCCTGATCTCGTTCTTGACTGACGTCACGCCGGAGCATTCCCGAGCGACCTGTTCGGCCTTTTCCATTTCCGGGACACTTCGAATGCTTCCCGTCAGGGTCACCTGTCCTTCGGATTCAACGGTCACTTCCACATTTCGAGCCACAACCGGGGTGAGTTTTCTCCGTACGGTCGTTTCGATCCTTTTTGCAAACGCGAGATTCTTCAGTTTTTCCAGAGCGCGCCACCACCTCCGCGGCAGACCCCGACTCAAAATGCGCCGTGTTGATGATGATGTCATAGAGCGACCAGTCTCCCGGGTCCATGCCGAAGACAGAGGTCTCGAGGTGTCGCCGCTCGTGATCATGCTTCCGGACAAAGTCTTCGGCCCGGCCCAAGGACAATCCATACCTGGCCATCACCCTCTTGACTCGGACGAGCCTCGGCGCGACGACCCGGAGCTTGAACACTCCGGGAACGTGTTGCAGCACCATCTGAGCGCCCCGTCCGATAATAACGACGTTGCCCCGGCTGGCTTGCTCGTAGGTAAGGGATTCAAAGAGGCTCGTGTAAGAGGTCTTATCGAAAAAAATACGTTCGAAGAATCCCGGGCCGTGCTCTGATTCGTAGTCCGCGCACGCCTCACTGTATTCCGGATCGCACGACAGGGCAAGGGAGTGCACCTTCTCCCGCGTGATCAGTTCGAGGCCCATTTTCTTGGCGAGAATCGCTCCAATGACCTCTCCGTAGGAGCCTTCTTGCCTTGAAATAGTTACGATAGCCATCCGTCATCCTTTCTATTGCGATCGGTTTCCCCGGTTGCGCTTGATTGTTTTGATCCAGTCGCGATCCCCGAGGTAGGGAATGAAGAAGTCAAATCGTATCACACACGGTCTCCTTTATATAGCGATTCCCCAACATTTTATCGGATTGAGAATGAATTGCCGTAATGCATTTTTCGAGGCCTCGGCAAAAAAACCGATCACGGTTTCAGCGTGGCTGCCTCCATCGCGTCCCCTCGGATCAGAATTTGCCCAGGACCTCTCGAGCAATGGTGATCTTCTCGATCTCCTTGGTCCCCTCGTAGATCTCAACGATCTTGGCATCTCGATAGAACCGCTGCACATCGTATTCGTCCATGTACCCATATCCGCCGTGCATCTGGACGGCTTCATCCGCAACTCTCACCGCGGCCTCACCGGCCACCAGCTTTGCCGTGGAAATGAGCTTTCGATCCACCTCTCCGTGGTCGATCAGCCACGCGGCCTTATGATACAGCAGTCGAGCCGCTTCCACACGAGCGGTCATGTCCGCGATCTTGAATTGAAGTCCCTGAAAGGAGGCGAGCGGCGCGTTGAACTGCGATCGCTCACGAATGTAGGCAACAGCTTTGTCCAGCGCCCCCTGCGCCACTCCAACCCCTTGAGCCGCGGCCACCGTCCGATTCAGGTTGAACAGATGCATGACCTGAGCGAATCCGGCTCCCTGCTTACCACCGACAAGATTCTCTTCAGGCACGATAACTTCGTCGAATGAGAGCTCAGCAGTGTCCGAGGCACGAATCCCCATTTTGCCTTTGAGCTTGGTTGCTGTAAAGCCTTTGCGGTCTGTTTCCACGACCAGGAAACTAAAACGCCGTGTCGGTTTTTCCGCGTCCGGATCGGTGACACAGAATACGAGCAGAAAATCGGCAATGCTCCCGTTGCTGATAAACTGCTTTGCACCATTGATGACATAGCTGTTCCCGGTTTTGACGGCTCGCGTCCGTACCTTGAAAATGTCGCTTCCCGCGTCAGGCTCGGTAATAGCGCACCCTGAGATCGCTTTTCCTTCAGCGATCGGCCTGAGCAATCGCTCTTTTTGCTCGTCGGTCCCGGAAGCGCCGAGGATTTCCGCACCGAATACCGCCAGCAAGATGTTTCCGACACCGGGATCCACGCGCCAGAACTCTTCCATGACCATCGCGTGCTCGAAGATTCCCAGCCCCAGGCCTCCGTATTCGGGTGAAATGAAGATTCCCATGAAACCCAGCTCTCCTGCTGCCTCCCATATCTCTCGCGGGAATCTCTCTTCCCGGTCGCATTCACGGGCCACTTTGGGGAACTCGTTGCGGGCGAATTTTCGAGCGGCTTCGACAATGTGTATCTGATCGTCGGTAAGGGAGTAGTCCATCCGAGGCCTCCTTGGAATAACACAGTGTCGTCTGACATATGAACCGGTCAGTAGAGTGACGCGGGGTCACGCGGGATGTCAAGCACAATCTATGGGCTCCTCCGCGCTTCGCGGGCGCTCCCCGATCCCTGAGTCGATCGCGCGGGAAGACCCGGCCGGGAATTGAAACAAGGGTCGTGCCCGGTAAATGAGGCTTATGAACTTCTCTAGTACATTCAATGCCTTCGCTTCAGTCGCACTGGTCGATCGGGTAAGCTTCATCCGCAATTTTTCGCTGTTGCGCACTCATACCACGAGCTTACAAACGAATGGGTTCCCAAAGATCTACATTTCCAAAAAAGTTTCACGAAAAAACAAAAAAATCGTCCCCGCAAAACCATGTGCCCATGCCCCAAACAGATCAGATAGGCCGCGACGGCAATCCTGTTCAGCCGCGTCGATCTCGGGTCGCGGTGAATCCTTTGCGCCCGGATTGAATCTACATGGGCAAAAGGATCATGGATATGGGGAGCGAGGGTATGAGAACGAGAAATGAAAATTTGGCAGTGAAATTGTCGCTTTTAGCCCTTGCCTTGGTCGTGGGAATTGTGGCCCTACCCCAAAATGCCACAGCGTGGAAAACGAGGCGGACAGTCCAGAGCCAGTGGCAGCAAGCTCGAGTGGAGCAGAACAGTCCCTATCAGGGGCAGAACGCATGGGCTCGCTGGCAAGCAGAGCAGCTCAGGCAAGCTCGGCTCTATCAGCAAAAGTTGGACCGTGCCAACCTCTATCGGGCACGGGTACAAATACTGCAACAAAAGGCTCGGAAACAGCTCGCCAAAATAGAATCATGTCATCAGCGGGC
>JARRRG010000587.1:0-2778 GCA_037380965.1 Deltaproteobacteria bacterium | reverse complement strand
CCTCCCCATGAAATCGACTCCCGATCTCTCGGCGTATCTTGACGAAGCCATCAATTGAGATAGTTTGAAACGCAGGTACGATCGAGTCCAAAAAATAATGAGTCGCGCTCGACCGGACATCCTCGGATGAGTGGGGACCATATCCGGAGAGCGGACTTCTTGTGGCCGCACCGAGTCCGCGCGGGCGGATTCATGAGGTTAATTGCATTGTTTGGGCCGGCTTCCGATCGAGGATGCTGCGGCCGGAAGATCCTTTCCAGGCGTTCAGGTCCTCCGCCGAGTTCTCTGCATGAATGAATATACTCCCTCCAAAGGTCTTTCCTGGAATACCCACGCACTCTTGACTTATGCGGCCTTGCAGTCGCAAAGAGCGCGCTTGCTGGAAACGGAATGCCTCGTCACCGGCCTGGAGGATTTCCTCTCTGCCGCATCGTCGAGTTTGCACCGTATCATTCAATGGTACTCGCGTCTGCTCGACTGCAATCGTGACAAATCGATCTCGACGAGCGTCCCTCCGTCGGATATCCGGACGGTCGACCAGTTTGTGGAAGCGCTCAAGATCAGGCCTGACTACTCTATCCGCTATGTCAAGGTGGTCAGTCCTGATGCGGTTCCTTCGAAAATGGCCCACGATCCGTCTCGCCTCGGCCCGCCAGGCGGATCGTATATCGATACTGAATATCAGGAGCGCGTCTCCGCTCTTGACATCTTGGCTACCTTCTCCGACGAGCCCGACTGGGGAATGGACCAGGGCCTATTCCTGATTGAGCGGTATGGATACGGGACCATTCCCTATGGCGGAGAGTCGGGGCTCAGCTCGCAGGCTCCGTTTCACATGGCTTTTCTGTGGGAGAATCCGCTTATCGTCAAGGTTCTCCCGTGGCTCCAATTGAGCTTCCTCGAGGCGAGGGCACGGATCTTTTTTGTCCTGGCCCAACTTGCTTTCGACCACGACGTACCGTACTGGGGATGGCGTTTCAATGCGTGGGCCATGCATTATCTTCAAGACCTCACTCAGCCGTACCATGCTCGGGCCTTTCCACTGCCGCTCTTCAGTGTCCTTCATCCGTCGATGCTCCTCGGGGGTCTCCGGGCCCTTGTCCAGGGAACTATGGTGCGGCTCCGTAACCATCATAGTCTTTTCGAAGCGGCTGTACACTCTGTCCTGAATGATGTGGTCAAGAGAGGGATTGATCACCAATGGCTTGTTGCCCTGGCCGGCCTGGGAGAGGCCCATTCGGGCTCGGTCTCTTCCGTGATGAAGAGGTGTTCGCAGGTACCGGCTCAACTGGCATCGCGAATCGACGAGACAGTGATCAGACTCATGAGCGATCCGAGGATTGATGACCCATCTTACTGCCTGGACGAAGACGATTCCTATCGAATCGACCAGGCACTTTTAAAAGCCGCCGGCCATCGACCTGAGCAATTCCAGAGAGTTGTGGATCTGGTTAGCGGCTGTCTTGTGGAGACGGGCAGGGTAACCCGTTTTTCATTGCGACGCGTGGAAAACTCCATTGACCAGGAATTGGAATAATTCTCGAAGATGCTGAGATAGCCCGAAGACGCCAGGTGCCGCGCAGACTCAAGGCCGACATTCTCCATCATTCCCATGCCTCAATCACGTCACCCTCGAATCCCACGTATAATATGTGCTTTCCCCTTGAGGAGTTGAGGATCTTGCGAGCCATCGTGCGCCGCTGTTTCTTGTTGATTCCTGCATGACGAGCATACTCTCGGAGGAAGCGGAGACGGTCCGCGGCCGCGATGGCGACGGGGGTGGAGAGGAACATCTGAACCAGATTCTTGATCTTTCGCGCTTCGGGCACCGTCCGGGCAAAGACGACCTCATCGTAGTCGAGTAAAGCGAAACTGACCCTGCTGCCATGAGTATTATCGACCTCGGGCATCGTGGGGGAATTTCCTTCAGAGACCAGTATGTTACACGTCTTGAGATCCGAGTGAAAGATGCCGCTTCCGTGCATGCTTCCTATGAGACGCCCGAGCATCCGGGCCAGTTCTCGTTTGTCCCCGGTTCTCCAGGAAGCCCTCTCTTTCATCACGATGTAGCGATCCAATTCCACGGCCCCTGGAATTACCTGCATCACCACCCATTCGCTTTGTACCAACCCCAGTATCTTCCTGCGCATCAAGGCCAGCGGCAGAGCGGTCGCGATCCCCGCGTCCTGAAGGCGCTGACCGTTCCGGAAGGTGCGCACCCCTTGAGTGGGGCGAAAAAGCCCTTTCAGCGCATGGAGCCATCCCCTCCACCGAAACTCTTTCACGCAAACCGCGGGATAGCCCGGCAGGTCTACGATTGTCACCGCGCTCTCGGGGGCGTTTTTCAGGACACTCCGACCAGTCTCCGAAAGCAGCCGCGCATGTTCCTCGAGAGCCAATGGAAAGAATTGGTGAAGATCCTTGATGGCCAAATCGAGAATCCGAGGGGCTTGAGAATTGATTAAGGTTCGCGGGTGAGAATTCATCTTGTGTGTGGAGGGCGAATTGCGGCCCTGAAATCTGCTGATCGTCACCTAGTTCTCGGCCTGTGATTTCCTCTGGAACGTGTAAGCTATCCGATATCTGAGGTAATAGCGCCAACTTCTCAGTCGCCATGGGGTCCGTTCAACCGATCGGGCAAACCACTTTAGCGCTTCGGACATGTTCCTGGTCCTGACATAGGCTCGGCCGAATGAGATATCGTGGTCTGACATGGTTTTCAAAAAAACCCGTGTGGGAATGCGTTCAGGATCATAGTTCTTCGTCAGAATGTCATAG
>JARRRG010000586.1:0-3843 GCA_037380965.1 Deltaproteobacteria bacterium | reverse complement strand
GTCCGCTTCTTGCCCGGCTGATTTTCCTTCTGAGCCTGGAGTTCGCCGGCAGTCACAAATTTGTTGGCCAGGAGAGTCTTCTTCACGGACGCGAGGCTACGCGGAGACAGCGAGTATTTTGCCATCAAGCGCCTGTCAGGCATTCTTTGCTTGATATCTCTGACAATTTCGCTGATTCTGATTCTGATCTTATTCATTTTTGGAAACCGGCGGCATTTCTGACCATGATTTCAACTGCGCGCTCTCTGGCGGCAGGTATCAACGATCAAAACATGTCCCGTAATGAACTAGTATAGCTTTCCCGGGTTTTGGAGTCAAGATTTCTGACGCGCAGCAATGCAGAACATACGCGCTGGCGCTTACGATGCCCGGACGCCCCTGGCATGTTCGAGTGACGATGGGAATCGTCGGGCTGTTTCTTGGATGCAATCCTGTGGTTCGTCAGAGGTCTCGGCACGAACAGGGAAAATTCTTGCCGCCATCGATCGGCACGGGAATGGCATGCACTGCGGAGCACCGCGGTTATGATCCCAGCCCGGCCGACGTTTCCCACAACTGCTATCGCGCGTTCAGCACTGAACGGACGATGAATCGAGAAGGTTCCCCCGATTCCTCTCTTTACCAGGCGTTGCCGGTAATACCTGGAATCGTGACCTGTTCGGGTCTCGATGCCGCGATTTCCATGGCCTCCCGGAGATCGGCTACGGCCTCACGGGTCTTCCCCAGATTTGCGAGAACCACTCCCCGGTTATTCAGGGTTACCGGATCGCCGGGCCGGAGCTTCAGAGCATTGTCATACTCCCGAAGAGCGGAATCGTAATCTCCGGAAGTCGCGTACACGTCTCCCCGCAGCCTCACGTACTTGGGCTCACGAGGATCAAGCGTGATGGCCCGATTCAGGTCCTCGAGCGCCTCTCTGCTCTTCCCGAGGTCAAGGCGGGCTCGGGCCCGGTACCCCCAGGCCGCGGCGTCTTGCGGGTTCAGCTCGATTGCGCGGGAAAAGTCGCGCTCAGCTTTGGCGTAGTGTGCATTATTGAAGAACGTGAGTCCGCGCTGGAGATAAATCAATTCAAGGCCGGGCAGATTCCCTGGGACGGAGGGACGCGCTGTCGGATCTCCTCACCGGAAAACCAGTCCGAGTCTGCGCGAATCCATACGCCTCAGACATGCGAAAGCACCGGTCAGCCTTGACGCGGTGCCAGTGGGATGTTACACAGATTGGTTGATCTCCCGCGCATTGAGGCGAGGCCAGGCCCTCGAGTAAGGACCGGAGCATGCTTACCTTTCAGGACATGATACTCACCCTTGAGAAATTTTGGTCGGAACGCGGATGTGTGATTCAGCAACCCTATGACGTGGAAAAAGGGGCCGGGACCATGAATCCGGCCACATTCCTGAGAGTGCTGGGTCCTGAACCGTGGAATGTAGCGTATGTGGAACCTTCGCGGCGCCCCACCGACGGCCGGTACGCGGAAAACCCCAACCGCTTGCAACACTATTACCAGTATCAGGTAATTCTGAAACCATCTCCGCTCGAGATTCAGCAGATATACCTCGACTCCCTGACCGCCCTGGGGATTGACTCGCTCGCCCACGACATCCGGTTTGTGGAAGACGACTGGGAGTCTCCAACGCTGGGAGCGTGGGGCGTGGGTTGGGAAGTCTGGCTGGATGGCATGGAGATCACTCAATTCACCTATTTCCAGCAGGCTGGCGGATTTGACCTCAAGCCGGTCTCTGTGGAGCTCACCTATGGAATCGAGCGCATCTCCATGTATCTTCAAGGTGTTGAGAATGTCTTCGATCTCAAGTGGAACGCGGAGATGACCTACGGGGACATTCACTATCGCTCGGAATACGAAGGATCAGTGTATAATTTCGACCGGGCAGACACCCGGATGCTCTTCAACCTTTTCGACATGTACGAAGCTGAATGCATTGTCCTGCTCGATTCTGACGAAGCCCTGGTCTGGCCGGCGTACGACTACTGCCTCAAGTGTTCTCATGCCTTCAACATCCTCGACGCCCGTGGGGCGATCAGCGTTGCCGAACGAACCGCATATATCCATCGGGTGAGAAACCTGGCCCGCAAAGTGGCTGCCGCCTATCTTGCCCAGCGGGAGGAAATGAACTTTCCGTTATTGAACAAATACTCCGGGGGCAAGACACTATCATGAACGGTGAATTTCTGCTCGAGGTCGGTACGGAGGAGATCCCCGCAAGTTACGCTATGCCAGCCGCAACATCCCTCGCGCATCGATTCGGAGAAGCACTGGACGCGGCGCATATCGATCACGGAAGGGTCGAGGCCTATGCGACCCCGAGACGGCTCATTCTGCATGCCGCGGAGGTTGCTTTGGTTCAGGCTTCCCGGGAGATCCAGAAGACAGGACCTCAAAAATCCGCGGCATTCGATGAAGAGGGAAACCCCACAAAGGCGGCTGAAGGCTTTGCCCGAAGCCAAGGGGTGACGGTGGCTGACCTCACCATCGTCACCACGGCAAAAGGGGAGCAGGTTGCGATCCGGAAAATCGAAGAGGGGTTGCCTACCCCACAGATCCTGTCACAACGCATACCGGAGTTGCTCGAGAAGATCCCATTCCCCAAGAGCATGAGGTGGATGGACCTCGATGTCCGTTTTGCCAGACCGGTGCACTGGATCGTTGCGTTGCTTGACGGAACGGTAATTCCCCTGACCTTCGGCAACATCTCGAGCGGAGATCTCAGCAGGGGTCATCGCTTCAGTCATCCGCAGCGGTTTCGCGTCTCATCGTTCGCTGATCTCCGGAGTTCGCTGGAGGCCCAGGGAATCGTGATCGACCCTGCGCGACGTCAGGCTAAAATCGAACGTGAGATCAATCAATTAGCCGCGGAAGAAGGTCTCGAAGTCTTCGATGATCGGGAGCTTCTTGAAGAGGTGACCTTCCTCGTGGAAAGCCCCTATCCCCTCATCGGCGAGTTTCCATCCGAATTCCTCGAGCTTCCCGCCTCCATCCTGATCACGTGCATGAAAAAGCATCAACGATACTTCTCGGTTCAGGGCAGCCAAGGACGGATCACCAATAAATTCATCGCGATCAACAATACGCCCGTGAAGGACCCGACCATATCCGTTAAGGGGCATGAGCGGGTGCTCAAGGCGAGACTGGAAGACGCGCGCTTCTACTTCCGTGAAGACAGGAAAACGCCGCTCATCGACCGCCTGGATGCGCTCAAGGGCGTGGTTTTCCACTCAAAATTGGGCACGTCCTACGAAAAGGTGCAACGATTCACTCAACTGGCGAGACAACTGGCCGAGCGCCTCATTCCTGAGAGGGTCCACGATGTGGAACGCGCGGCCCTGTTGTCAAAATGTGATCTCGAGACCGGAATCGTCTATGAGTTTCCCGAGGTGCAGGGGATTATCGGCGGCTATTACGCGCAAATGGATGGAGAATCCGAGGACGTTGCCACGGCGGTGCGCGAACATTATCTCCCCACACATGCGGGAGACAGTCTTCCCGAGGGGATTATCGGTTCCTTGGTCTCCCTCGCCGACCGCATCGACACGATCACCGGATATTTCAGCGTGGGAGTGATCCCCACCGGAGCGGCCGACCCTTACGCGCTTCGGCGTCATGCCCTCGCGGTCATTCAGATCCTCATCAAACTTGACAGATCGATCGATCTCACCTTGCTGGTCGGGGAAGCGCTCGATTTACTCGAGGAGAAACGCACCCGCGACAGGGAAGAGGTGATGCGAGACGTCATGGAGTTCATCCAAACAAGATTCGTTAACTTTCACACATCCCGGGACTTTCCCCTCGATGTCGTCGAGGCCGCGGTCCGGGCTCGATTCCGGGA
>JARRRG010000585.1:0-2784 GCA_037380965.1 Deltaproteobacteria bacterium | reverse complement strand
TCAATATCAGATGAGGCTTCGCTACTGCCAAAGTGTTTTTCTCACTCAGTGAGTCCGACGTGCTCCAGTGGTGACACGGCTGCGAGCGTATTCGTGGTGAACCAGCAAAATCTGCAATAAAATCAGCGCCTATGCACGTTGCCCCGCGTGATCCCCGGAGGGACTACGATTGGTGAAAAGAACAATGCCCTTCGTATTAACCCCATGAGTAACGCGAAGAGCGCAAGGGATGCGGAAAGTGCCCGAAAAAGTGCAAGGGGCGCTTGGGTAAGCGCCCCAGAAGTTTACTGCATCACCCTCATTGCCTTATCATGGGGTATCACTTTCGAGAGATCTACTTTGCTTGTGGGATTTGCCCCATATCCGGCGGCGGCACTTCCTGAGTTTCAGCAAGAGCTTCAAGCTGCTCCTTGGTCAGGGGTTGACCGAATGCGGCGAATTGCTCCACAGGCTTGGCAGGATTTTTCAAGGGCACCCATTTCCCATCCCTCAAATCCTGATATACACAATCGTATTCCACGCCTTTAACTACGGGAATGACCCCTTTGAGGTTTTTCACTTGTCCGCCTTCCAGCCACGTGAGTCTCAGTTTCTTTTCCTTGAGGGCCTTCTTGGCGGTTTCGGTTCCGTGGCAGCCGTCACATTTTCTCCCCTCTTTCATGATGGCGTGGCTCATGTGAGGCGCGAACATCAAGAACGTCTTGTTGGGTCGTACAACAAAAGTCTGCATGCTCGCTGACGTGACCTTCCCCCGGTAGTTCATGAGAAAGACCCAATCATGAACGGGAATAGCCTTACGCTTGCCTGTCTTGAGGAGATAGTCGAAGTGGCAGTTCGTACAACTGACCACGTGTCGTACATGGCAGGCTTTGCAGTCAAGCTTTCCCTCATGGACGGTATGCGCATCAGTCGGTTTGACACAGTCGTGGCATTTTTCGCAATGAGTATCCATCGCCCCGGGCTGTCTCAGGGACTTGTACTCAATGCCGTCACCATGCATCTCCCGTTTCGAGTGACAATCCGTACACGTCATTCCCTTGACAAGATGCACATCTTCCTTCTTTTCGGCGAAGTTGATCCTGATCATGGCCGCTTCTCTGCCATGACATTTCAAGCACATGTCTTGGCATTGGGCTGCCTTGATCGTGTAGAAGAGCAGCTTCCCCCGCTTTGTTCGGTGACATCGGTCGCAACCGGCCACGTGACAGTTCTTACATCCAAGCTGGGAATACGGTATCCCTGTAATGGTTTCTAGACCCCCGTTCTCTTTGCTATACCAGTATCCCATGCCTCTGGCCGTAAAATGCAAGCTCTTAAGGAAGAAGCACTCCTTGCCGGTGACATCATCGGGCGGAGCAGCCCGTGCCGGCCAAGGCCCTGGTGCGAAAACAAGTACGGCCAGGGCCAGCGCTAAGAAAACACCTTTCCGCATAGACTCCTCCTCAACTCGGCCATGCCGAGACCAGGACGTTGTCGGTTGGTGGCTCACTTGATTGCCGATTGGTTTGACGCTTTCATCGTGACCGTGAAAGCCGTTTCGGATTGTGGCGGTGTGGACGTCAGGGGCTGGGGTTTTCTCGCGACTGCTCCCCCAGCCATCTCTCTGCCTTCTTTGCCTGTATATGAAAAGCACCCGGTAAGAACCGGACTGCAGTGCCAGGTCTGGCTGCGCCAGCAGGTTGTTCTTTGTCGATCGTGTTGACCGGCCCCGGTCTCTTCGCTTTCCGGCCGCGGCTCTCACGTACCTGATTGACTTGCCGCATCCGGTGGATAGCTCACCGGAGGCCGACGCGACTCTACACTTTCACGTGGGTATCTGTCTGCTCACGGGGGGACTTGACGCAGATGGAGAACGCGTGGGCACGAACTGTCAAGAAATAGTGGTTGTGCATTTCTTGTGCCACGCAAAGGGAGAATTTGAGACGGGGCGTCCGGCCGGCTCTGAGCCTGAGAAGACCGGTCCTGAGACCGGCCCAATGTCCAGATGTTCGGGCCGGTATCGTTTCATATCGCAACCTGATCATGCGGGTGAGGGTTCCAATTTGCACCTATGGGCTTATACTCGGGTCGATGTCAGCCAAAATGGGCATGGAGATGAGAGACGGCTAAGCGCGTCCTTTTTTGGGGGACCTGGCTCACGGTGCTGAAATCATCCATGAGCCCTCCTTAAAGCTTCCAGCGCTCATCTGTCCGGATACCCAAGAAAAATATACCAGTACCAAAGGATCCCTCGGATGGTTCTCCTCAGCGAATCAATCGAGGGGTTGGCAGGGCCCGGTGAGCTGAAACTGGAGAAGCCCGAACTGATAACCCTCGATCTTCAGATGTCCGGGGATACGGGAACCCGCTTCTATCGAAACCTCTCCAAGTCAAAAGAGTTCAAAGATCTGCCGGTGATCGTGGTGAGCGGAATTCCCGGACGGCACCTGGCGGTTTCAAAACCGGTTGCTGTCTTCGATAAACCGATCGACAGAGGTGCATTACGCGAGGCCGTGAAAAAAATCCGGGGGAAGGACGAGGATCTCATTCGAAATCGAAGTGGGCTGCAACGTGACCGGTTAGGCAGTTCCGGGAGGAGAAAGCCAACTCTCGGCTGCGGCCGTAACCAAATGCCGACTGCACAATCCGGAGCCCCCTCATTCACCTGAATCGGGGGCTTCCGGTGTTCTGGGAGGAAAAACCACGGTGAAGGTAGAGCCCTTGCCGGGCGCGGATCGGAAAGAAATGCTCCCGCCATGCTCTTCCATGATCTTCTGAGTCACCATGAGGCCGAGGCCTGTGCCA
>JARRRG010000584.1:0-2786 GCA_037380965.1 Deltaproteobacteria bacterium | reverse complement strand
GGGCAAAATGTCTCGCAGATCCCGCAGCCGGTGCATTTTTCTCGATCGACTTCAGCAACGATCGGTTCGACCTTGATCGTTCCCCTGGCCAGGAGGATCGCGGCTTTTGACGCCGCGGCCTTCGCCTGCGCAATCGACTCGTTGATTGCCGTGGGGAACTGGGCCATCCCGCAGATGAAAATCCCGTCGACGTACGACTCAACGGGTTTGAGCTGCGCGTGAGATTCGAGGAAAAACCCGTCGGATGAAAGGGGCAGGCCCAGATTTTCAACGAGCTTCGTGTCCTCTCGGGGCTCGATCGCGGGGCTCAGGACGAGCAAATCCGGCTTCAGGCCGAGAACCGCATCCGACAGGGGGTCGTGGACCCGGACCGCCAGCCTCCCATCTTCCTCCGTGACGAGTGGAGGCTCGTGAGCTTCGAAGCGGATGAAGTCGATTCCTCTCTCCCGGGCCAGTGTGTAATGATCCTCATGGAAGCCATAGGTCATCATGTCCCGGTAGAGCACGGCAATCCGAACGCGAGGATTCTGATCCTTGAGCTTCAACGCGTTCTTGACCGCGTGTGAGCAACACACACCGCTGCAGTAGGGATGGGTCTCATCTCTCGATCCCACACACTGAATCATGACGACCCGGTCTATCCCCTCGAGGCCGTCTCCTCCTTGCTGGCCGATTCTCCGCTCCAGCTCCGTCTGAAGTATCACGCGGGGATGCGTGCCGAAGAGGTACTGCTGGGGCTGGTAGAGCCTGGCGCCCGTGGCGACGACGATCACGCCGTGCTCAAGCTCGATCTTCTTCCGGCCATCTTCTTCAGGCATGGAGATCGTCGTGGAAAAGTTGCCGACGAATCCGTCGATTTGCTCGATCTCCGATTCGTTAAACACCGTGATCCGCTCGTGCGAACGAACGCGTTCGACCAGACTCGCGAGGCGGGTCACGGGATCCTCGCCCTCAAGGGTGTAGAAGATGTGCCGGAGCATACCGCCGAGGGTCTTTTCCCGTTCGACGAGGAAGCAGTCGAATCCCTGGTCAGCCAGGCTCAACGCCGCGGTCATGCCCGCGAGTCCTGCGCCGATGATGAGGGCACTGGGAATCACGTCGATCTCGGTCTCCTCGAGGGGTTGAACCAATCCGGCCTTGGCCACGGCCATGCGAACGAGCTCTTTGGCCTTTTCCGTGGCCACCGCGGGCTGGTTCATGTGGACCCACGAGCACTGATCCCTGATATTCGTCATCTCGACGAGACACCGGTTCAGTCCTGCCTCCCGCGCGGTTTCCTGAAAAAGAGGCTCATGGGTTCGGGGCGTGCACGCGGCGACCACGACCCGGTTGAGCCCCTGTTCGACTATGCGTTCGCGAATGAGGAGTTGCGCGTCCTGGGAACAGGAATAGATATTGGTCGTCGCGTAGACCACCCCGGGGAGACTCTCCGCGTATCGGCTCACTTCGACCACATCGAGCGATCCTGCGATATTCTTGCCGCAGTGGCAAACGAACACCCCAATCCGCGGGTCCGCGTCTATCGATCTCTCCTCGGGCAGTTCCTTGACCCTGGTGAGCGTGCCTCTTGCCGTGGAGAGCGCTTCAGCCGCGTGAGCCGCCGCGCCGCTGCCGTCCACCACCGAGTCAGGGATGGCTTTTGGGGCCTGGAAGGTCCCGGCCACGAAAATCCCCTTTCTCGTGGTTTCGAGGGGCGAGAAAAGCCGTGTTCGGCAAAAACCGTGACCATTAAGCCCGATCTCCGTGTCCGCGGCGAGGGACGATGCTTTCACCGGCGGCTCAAAACCCGCGGGCAGCACCACGAGGTTGAAGACCTGCTCCTCGAGTGCGCCGTTCTCCGTCACATAGCGCAGGTGGAGGTCCTCGGTCTCAGGATCTCTCCTCAGATCGGCCACTCTGGAGCGGACGAATCTCACACCCGCATCTCTGGCCCGCCAGTAGAAGGTCTCGAAGCCTTTCCCAAACATCCTCAAGTCCATGTAGAAGATGGTTATCTCGAGGTCGGGCTCATGCTCGAGGGCTACAATGGCATCCTTCACTGCAATCTTGCAGCATACTGACGAACAATGGGTGTTGCCGGACTGCCGCTCTCGGGAGCCCACGCACTGGATAAACGCGATCTTGTCGGGTCGGCGAAGGTCGGAGGGCCTCAGAATCGCGCCGGCATAGGGACCTGAGGCATTGGATATCCGCTCGAACTCCATCGCGGAGACCACATTCTCCGCCTCCCGGTACCGGTAGGCGTTGGTTGAAGCCAGGTCGTACCGGGAAAAGCCGGGTGAGAGGATGACCGCGCCCACGTTGAGCTCGAATGACCTGCCTTTCTGAGAAAAATCTATTGCCTGGGCCTGGCAGGCCCGAGTGCACTGTTTGCACTCCCGCCGGCTGAGGAACAGACAGTGGTCCGGACTCACCCGGAAGGCCGCGGGAACCGCCTGAGTATAGGGAATATGAATGGCCGCGACCTCACCGAGATCCTCGTTATACGGGTCCGACTTCCTGACGGGGCAGTATGACGCGCAAACGCCGCAACCAGTGCACTTGTCAATGTCCACGTACCTCGGCTCCTGCTCGATCGTGACCCTGAAGTTCCCCACTGATCCCCGGACCTCTTTCACAACTGCCTGGGTGATGATCTCCACATTGTCATGTCGGCCAGACTCAACGAGTCTGGGAGCGAGAATTCATATGGAGCAATCATTGGTGGGAAATGTCTTGTCGAGCGCGGCCATGACTCCGCCGATGGCGGGACCGCTGTCGAGCAGATGCACGAAAAAGCCCGAGTC
>JARRRG010000583.1:0-2801 GCA_037380965.1 Deltaproteobacteria bacterium | reverse complement strand
AGGCCCCATCATGGGGCGTGTACGAAAAGGAATGCCTCCTATGATCCGTTGCCTGCGAGGACTTCGTGTGGAAGCTCGAGGCGTCAGGATGCGAGGAGGATCCAGATGCGAACGCCAGGGTACCTGGTGCCCCAGGTGTGCGTCTCTTCGAGATCCCCTTGAATTCCGGCCCGCGGCGCTGCCGATGGTTTCGGTTCCCGAGGCAGGCCATGGCCGGGGCATGAGTGGAAAAATATTTGTAGAGAGGAGAGGCAGGGCAGTGTTATGATGAAATTTTTCTCCGAAGAGGCCCGGCGATCGGAACGAGCTTGACTTATAGTCATATTTACATTAGAATTTCAAGAAGTTGAGAGAATAACTTAAACGGACTTGTGAAATGACCGAAGCACTCTACAACTCCACGGTCCCCCCTGAGCAACGGGCGCGGATTCTCATCGAGGCGCTCCCGTACATCCGGACCTTCCAGGGCAAGCGGATTGTCATCAAGTATGGGGGCAGCGCAATGACCGATATGCAATTGAAGGAGTGTTTCGCTGAAGATGTGGCGCTATTGAGCTTTATCGGCATGAAGCCGGTTGTTGTTCATGGCGGAGGACCACAGATAGGTGAGCTGCTCAAGAAAATCGGGAAGGAAACCCGGTTCGTCCAGGGCCTGCGGGTAACGGATGAAGAAACCATGGATGTGGTGGAGATGGTTCTTGTGGCCAAGGTGAATAAGGACGTGGTTTCCATGATCAGTAGACATGGCGGCAAGGCGGTAGGGATCTCGGGCCGTGACGGCGGTCTCATCAAGGCGAAGAAGGCCCCACCAGCCAGGTTGGCCAGCGGTGACGAAGATCTCGGGCTCGTGGGAGAAGTCGATTCGATTGACCCTCAATTGATTGCCTCACTGGAGGAGCGGGGATTCATACCTGTTGTCGCACCGGTTGGGAGCGGTCCGGACGGAAAGCCGTACAACATAAATGCAGACCAGGCGGCAGGAGGCCTCTCCGCTTCGTTGGCGGGAGCAAAATTCGTATTGCTGACGGACGTTCCCGGCGTGTTAGATGCGAGTAACCGCTTGATATCGAGCCTGTCGGAAGACGAGGCGGATCAACTTGTGAAGGAAGGTGTGGCAGCAGGAGGCATGATACCGAAATTGCGGTGCTGTCTGACTGCGCTCAGAGGCGGGGTTCCCAAGGCCCACATCATTGATGGCCGAGTTCCTCACGCGCTCGTTCTTGAGATTCTCACCGATCAGGGCATCGGTACGGAGATCGTGCGCGAGAAGGCGCCGGGAGTCTGAACGAGCGATAGCGGGCGTCCGAATGGAACGGTTCGGTTGAAACCGGTACCCGCGCCACGAAAAGGCCATCGAGGGCCGAGGGCTCGGATCGGTTCACGCAAAGCACAAAGAGATACGTGACATGGGCACGGGAGGCTGCGACCGGAGAGACTGGCTTCGGGTCTGGATTTTCAACGCATGTGAATGCCAATTATCGAGGAATGAGGCGCTGTTGTGAGTTCCGATGATTTCATGACCATGGCTGATCGATACCTTTTCAACACATACGGCCGAGCGCCGATCATGCTGACCCGGGGCCGAGGTTGCAAGGTGTGGGACAGCAACGGTCGAGAGTATCTCGATTTCATAGGAGGGATAGCGGCTTGTCCGCTGGGGCACGGACATCCAGGACTTGCCAGGGCGATATCCGAGCAATCTCAGATCCTGGTTCATGTGTCGAACCTCTTTCACATTGAATCGCAGATTCGACTCGCTGCCCTGTTGGTCGAGCATTCCTTTGCAGACAAAGCGTTCTTCTGTAACTCCGGAGCTGAGGCCAATGAGGGCGCTATCAAGCTGGCCCGGAAGTACTTCCATGACAGAGGCGAGCATGACCGGTATCACGTGATAACAATGGAAGATTCGTTCCACGGTCGTACGCTCGCCACGTTGGCTGCCACCGGCCAGACCAAGTACAGACAAGGATTTGAACCGACAGTGCAGGGCTTTTCCCATGTACCCTTTGGGGACCTGGACGCGCTCGAAAAAGCGGTGACCCGAGAAACTGCAGCGATCATGGTCGAGCCGATTCAGGGAGAGGGCGGGGTAAAGGTTCCTCCAGCCGGGTACCTCGCCGGAGTGAGAGCTCTCTGTGACAGCCGCGGCGCATTGCTCCTGTTCGACGAAGTCCAAACAGGAATGGGGCGTACGGGAAAACTCTTCGCTTATGAGCATTTCGGCATCACTCCTGATGTGATGAGTCTCGCCAAAGGGCTTGCCGGTGGTGTTCCCATGGGCGCGATGCTTGCTAAGGATGAGGTTGCCGGAGCTTTTGTCCCAGGCACACATGCGACAACCTTCGGGGGCAACCCCTTGTCATCCGCGGCCGCGGTGGCGGTGCTTGAACAGATCCTGTCAGATGGATTCCTTGAAAATGTGGAACGTATGGGCCACTACCTCAGAGAGCGTCTCGAGGAGGTGGGTGATCGCCATGCGATCGTTCGAGAAGTGAGAGGGATCGGGCTCATGCAAGGGATCGACCTCACGGCGCCTGGCGCGGATATAGCGGTAGCCATGCGCGAGCGTGGAGTTCTGGTTAACTGTACGGCCGAGACTGTTCTGAGATTTCTCCCTCCCCTGGTCGTCACGAGAGAGGAGATAGATGAAATGATCACCGTCCTGGATGATGTCCTCGCAAACTTTGCTGGAGGATCACGGTGACGAGGAAAAGAGATTTCCTGGCCCTTACCGACTATACGAGCGCAGACCTTCTGAGACTGCTCAGCCGCTCGGCCGAGATAAAGAAGGGGATGCCCGG
>JARRRG010000582.1:0-2802 GCA_037380965.1 Deltaproteobacteria bacterium | reverse complement strand
CCCGCTGGGAATCTCGTTGGGGACGAAGGTATGGGGTTCAGATACCTGATGGATAAGCTCCAACAAGAGCGGCTTCTGGTTGCCATCTGGTCACAGGTTGCTGCAGAGGCCATGTTGGAGATGACAGTTCAATACTGCAAAGATCGTGAGGCCTTTGGGAAGCCGATCGGCAGTCATCAACACAACACCTTCAAACTGGTGGAGATGGCGACTGAGATAGAGCTTGGCCGTACGTTCCTCGACTCACTCATTGCAGATCACGTCGCGGGAATAGAGGTGGTTAAGAAAGTCTCCATGGCCAAATGGTGGCTCTCCGAGATGGCCAATCGTGTTGCGTACAATTGTGTCCAGCTTCACGGTGGGTACGGCTACATGGAGGAATACCCAATCTGCCGCTGGTACCGTGATATCAGGGGCTCCACCATCTATGCCGGCACCACTGAGATCATGAAGTCCATCATTGGGAAGTTGATGGGATTCTAGTTCGGACAGACGGACGCGCAGGAACGCGAAACAATGGTACCCGAGCAGAATGGTAAGGGGAACTGAAAAACGGGGGGAATGGTTTCGTAGGATGCCTACCTGCCCCGATATCGAATCGACCCGAGATTAATTTACGAAGCGACAAGCTGGCTGATATAGTCTCTTCACGTGCCAAGCAGCAAGGGCGCTGCCGGATGAATCAGGCTGATCTGAAACGGCGCCTGCATGAAAGGGCGGGCCCAAGGAAGAGCTTCTGGCCGGAAATCAGGCGGCCTTGTACGTAATATTCTTTGCCATCTCGATCCGTGCGGCCATCTCTGCGAGCTGAAACTGGATACCCTGGTTCGCTGCGAGCGGTCGGTCAATTTTGCTCCCGGACGTACTTCAAAGTCAGGTCAAGTGCTCTCTGGGCGACACAACTATCCCCAGACCTCCTGGGCGGAACTCTCCTCTAATTTGTCGCCTCAACATTCCCATTTCGTCTAAAGACATACATATGTGAGCTTCATTCGAAGGCGGAGCGGCTCAGATGAGATAAATCGCCGCACGCGTACCGCCGGAGTTGTGCCTGGAGTGCACCCAGGCGATCCTCTTCCCGTTGGGGACCGCGGCACATCACGGGCCAGTACCGTACTGGTTTTTGCGCTCGGTAGTGTCATGGCCTGCGGATGCCTAACTGCCGGTGATTACGTAGAGATGGAGCTCCCGAGGTCCATGGGCACCATGGATCAGGACCAGTTCAATATCGCCTGTCTTGCTTGGTCCCGAGATAAAGGTCATGCAGTTGGTCAACCCCTCCGCGTTTGCCACGGGGTCGTATTTCAGTAGAGTATAAAGCTCTCCCAGATTTTCTATGATCTGCCTTAATTCGATCACCGCGACGTGTATGGAGGGCACGAGCGACACGGAACGGGGCTGGTTAGGACGCGTTTTCATGACCAGCGTCGCGGTGTCGGCCAGGCAAAAGTCGGCCGAGGTCACCCCGATGAAGGAATCGATCACCTGCGTCCGCAAACGTCTTCTCGATGCATCCGGAGGGAGTTCACCGTCCGGGGCATGTTCCAGCCGCGTTACGTACACTGGCACCTTTTGCCCTGCCATTGCTTTGGCAAGGTCCAGCCGTTCGATGAGCGGATGTTGCCAGGCAACTACACTTTTCGTGCTTCCCCATTCCGGTTCTTTTTCCTCGACAAGCTGTGCAATGGCCGAGGCCACCGACTCAGCATCGGGTAACGGTATGACCTCCAGGTTGAGTGTTTTGCCCTCTTCAATGAGCCTGTCGAGGAGTTCGAGCCTTTCCGCGTCGCTCCGGTTTTTGATTCTCGGTATGAGCGCGGCGTATTCGTCAGAGGCTTGGGCGACCAAATCCTGAAAACATCGCGTATCATTAGGAGACAACCTCAGAGCTGATCTCACGTTGCCGATGAATCTCTCCTGATCATTGGGAGTCATGAGGATCCTCCTTTGCTGTTCATATCTTTCCACCGCTGCATAAAGGACCGGGCCGCTATGGGTCTGATGTCCCGGCTCTCGGTCCATCCTCGGAAGGGAAACGGTAGCCGGCGAATCATCTCATTGTGTCGCGGGAGTATCTTTTGTCCGAGCGCGGATAATCGCAGGAAGAGATCATATGCTTTGCGGTTTCTGATCAGGAGGGACCAGATTGTGTACAGTACCTTTTCACCACTGTCAGCCCTCGTCGCGTCCCACCGGGGATCGCCATCGGCAAGTTTTGCGCGCAACCCCAGCAGCATCCTCGGAATATCGATGTTGACCGGGCAAGCGTCCTGACACGCCCCGCACAGGGTTGACCCTTGACCCAGGTCTTTCGCTTGATTGATCCCAAAAAGAAGAGGGGTTACGACAGCCCCCACCGGTCCGGTATACGGAAAGCCGTAGGAATGTCCGCCGATCTTCCCATACACAGGGCAAACATTGAGACACGCGCCACAGCGGATGCAGCAGAGCATTTCCCGGAATTCCTCGTCGGCAAGTATGCGGGTGCGGCCATTATCCACAATGATCAGGTGAAATTCCTCCGGTCCATCAGCCTGGTCCGGGTATGCGGGGCCACCAATGTAAGTGATGTATCCCGCCATTCGCTGGGCCGCGGCCCCACGCGCCAGAAGCCTGAGAAGCACGTCGTGATCCTCCAACCGTGCGACAATCCGTTCCATACCCATGAAAGCCACATGGACCCTGGGCATGGTGGTTGACATTCGTATGTTGCCTTCGTTTGACACGGTCGTAATATGCCCGGTTTCTGCACATGCCAGGTTACATCCCGAGATTCCCATGTCAGCGGCCAGGAATTTCTCG
>JARRRG010000581.1:0-2804 GCA_037380965.1 Deltaproteobacteria bacterium | reverse complement strand
TTTTCGCGGTGCATGGGAGCGCTCCTGTCAGGACAATCCGCTTCGCGGCCGGAGCTTTGCCACGGAGCACCTCCGTGACGCGAGACGAATGCTTTGCATTCTTGCCGATTCAGGCATGCAAGAGGATCTCCTCACGAGGCGTTGTCACAATGAATTGAGCCGGGGGAGGAATTCTCACGTAGATCTTTTGGAGGAGTTCGTCATATCGAGGCCCAGGGTCCCGCCGGGATTCATAATAGTATGGGGATCGAAGTGCCTCTTGAGCGAACGGAGCACGTCCATCTGTACGGTTCCGAGATGCTCCTCTATCCAGGGCGCGATCATCTTGCCGATGCCGTGGTGATGACTGAGTGAGCCGCCGTGCTTCAGGATCTGATCGATAATACCAGCCTGGAATTCCCTGTATTCCGCCAGGTCCTTCATTTTTCCGATGAAGATGAAATAGAGATTCGTTCCCTGTGGATAAAAATGAGACGCGTGGGTCATGCAGATCGTCCGGGGCCGTCTCTCAATATACTCACGTACGCAATTGTGGAGATTGTGCAGGTTGTCCCACGTGACGCTGGACTCGAGTGTATCGATCATAATGCCGAAATCGTTCAAATCCTCTCGCATGTAAGGATCGGTGTACCGGCCCTCTTCCCACTTTCTCACCGGATAACCGGTCAAATACATTGCATGGAATGCCCGAGCGATCTTCCGGACATTTCTCTTCACATTCTTGCAGAAGCTCCGCTCACCGTCGGTATGGCCGATGTACAGGCAGCGTCGAAGCGGTTCATACCCCCTGAAACGCAGAAACCTGTCGAGAATTGTCTTGTCCACTCCGCCGAGCTTCAGCGCAATGTCAGTCTCGTCCGGATCCGAGATTCGGAACAGGGACGGCATGCCGAATTCGCCTTGACTGATCTCACGGGCCGCGTTGACTGCATCTTCCCAACTCCGGAACAGAAAGGCGAACCTGAGACGATTCTCGGGCATGTACCTGAATATCTTCAGCGTCGCGTTGACGAGAATGCCATACGCGCCCTCACTTCCCTTCATGATATCGTTGAGCTTCGGACCCGTCGCGGCCGCCGGATACTCCAGTGTCCTGAACGATCCTGCCGGCGTAACATATTCCTGGCTCAGAACGATGTCGTACATATCGCCGTAATAGGATGATTGCTGTCCCGAGCTGAGCGTGACAATCCACCCCCCAATCGAGGAGTATTTGAATGACTGAGGGAAATGCCCGCCGGTGTAACTCCTTTGGGCGCCGAACGTTTTCGGTGCATCGTTGAGCAGGGCCTCGTATTCCCTCCCCATTAAACCGGGCTCAACGGTAATGGTCTGGTTTGTTTCATTGAGCTCCAGCACGCGATTCATATGAGTGCCCATAACGAGCGTGATTCCACGATTCACCGTTTTCAATCCAAAGGTAACCGACGAGCCGCCTCCGTACACATAGACGGGTATGGTCTGTTCGTGACAATAGGTGACAATACGCTGAACGTCTTCCTTGCTCCGCGGATGTACCACGAGATCG
The DNA here is from genome assembly GCA_037380965.1 of Deltaproteobacteria bacterium. Lineage (GTDB taxonomy): Bacteria > Desulfobacterota > Desulfomonilia > Desulfomonilales > Desulfomonilaceae > JARRRG01. The sequence continues at coordinate 1,276 of JARRRG010000581.1, read as the reverse complement.
CTCACGTGCTCCGCGATGCCGTGTCTGAGCTGCACGGCCTCTTCCATTGTTTTCCCGTGAGAGAATTTGACCCTGGAATACTCGTCGGTGGTGACATTTTCCGATCCTACGATTTCCGCGAACCGGGCAATCTGTTCTTTCGAAAGCCTGACCGGCTGATCCAGTCGGACCGGTTCGTTTCCAAGCTGCTGTTTTTCCCTGAAGTCATCGTCGGTCAGGTGCAGTTTTTCCTTGAGCGTGGCATAGAGTCTGCGATTGGGATGCTTGAACACATCAGGCGCGCCCCACTTGAAGATCGAACGATAAGAGCCCTTGCGGGGAGGCTCTTCAATCCACTGGGGATAAAAATCCGCGTCCTTCGTCATCGGATCCCCCACCTACCAGACAGATTTCTCCGGGTAATCGGTTATTTCTCTGATCTCTCTATAGAGAGGCGCGAGTGAATCGTACATCTTTTGGTAAACTCTCTCGTACAGCCTGGCGTACAACGGGACATTCACTGAATTGGGCTCGAATACCGTCTCGTATCTGACCATCTTCTCTATGGCCGCGTCGAAGGAAGGATGAATTCCCACGCCGACCGAGGTAACAACGGCCGCGCCCAACCCGGACGATTCATGGGTGGTCCCTCGGACCAGGGGAAGATTGAAGATGTCCGCGGTGATGTGGCAAATCTCGTCACTTTGGGAGGCGCCACCTGAGACGGCAACCTTCTCAACACGAAACTTGCCGGCCTTTTCCATTTTGTGGAGACCGTCGAGCAGGGCATAGCCCAATCCCTCGATCACTGCACGGTATACGTGTGCCTTCCTGTGAACGTCTCCGAAACCGATCATTGCACCCTTTGCCCACGGGTGTTTCAATCCCGGTCCCCAGAATGGTTGGACCATCAACCCCATAGAGCCCGGCGGCACCTCAGACAAAAGGTTATTCATCACCACTTCGGGCAGCACACCTTTCTTCTCTGCCTCAAGCACCTCCTGGTGGGCAAATTCTTCCTTGAACCAGGTAATGAGCCAATAACCCCTGAAGATCTCGATTTCAGGATTATAGTGGTCCGGAATGGCCGCGGGGTAGGGCGGCATGAACCGCAGCGGCTCGAAATAGGTGCGGGTCGTCGTCTGAACCGTTGCCGTAGTTCCGAAACTCAAGCTTGCCATGCGGTCATTGACCACTCCCGTCCCAATTGTCTCGCACCCCTTGTCGGAGCCGCATGCAATGACCGGAATTCCGGCCGGTATTCCCGTCTGTTGCGAAGCCGCTTCCGATACCACGC
>JARRRG010000580.1:0-2809 GCA_037380965.1 Deltaproteobacteria bacterium | reverse complement strand
AACTCGGGGGTCGCGGCCTTCGCGGGTGTCGGATCCGGGCCAGTGCGCATCGTCCAATCGAATGAGGATATGGCCGAGTTTCCCGAGGGTGCCGTGCTGGTAACGCGCTATACCGCACCTTGGTTGGCTCGCATTGTGCCAAAGGCCCGGGCCATCATTTCCGAGCGAGGTTCTGTAGCCGGGCATCTCGCCACTATCGCAAGAGAGTTTCGCGTCCCCGCCCTGATAGGAGTGGAAAAGGGGATCGATGTCCTGACCGAGGGCATGGAAATCACTCTTGATGCGCACCACCGGGTCATCTATGAGGGACGCGTCGAGGAATTGATTCACTACGAGTTGATGCAGCCCACGATTTTCGACGACGCACCTGAATTCCGTTTGCTCAGGAGAATCCTCGATCATGTTGCACCGCTCCATCTGACCGACCCGCAATCTGTCAGCTTTGCACCCAAGGGATGCCGTTCTGTTCATGACATTGTCAGGTTCATACATGAAAAGGCAGTTCAAGAACTGATGGAACTCCCCACATCTCTGAACCGGTTCAAAGGCGCCAAGCTATGGACCCTCCTCTCCGACATTCCGCTGCCGCTGAAGATTGTGGATCTTGGAGGCGGGCTTGATCCACTCGCCACGGGAAGTATGGTTCGAACCGACCAGGTTCGATCGTTGCCGCTCAAGGCTCTGTTTTCGGGCTTGTCTCGCCCCGGCGCGTGGAACACGGAACCCGTCGTCGTTGATTTCAAAGGGATGATGTCGAGCTTGACAAGGACCTGGGATCCTAATCGAGGCCCGGCTCTTTTTGGATGTAACCTGGCCGTTATCAATGACACCTACATGAACCTACACCTGCGCCTCGGTTATCATCTTAACCTCATCGACGCGAGGATGGGCGATGCGGATAATCAGAATCATATCTACTTCAGGTTCATGGGAGGTGTAGCGGAACTCACGCGACGTTCCCGTCGGGCCCACCTACTCGCCGAAATCCTGGCGCACTACCATTTCAAAGTGAGGGTCCAGGGCGATCTTGTTGTGGGCAGGATTCTTCACGTCCCGAAAGCGGAGATCCAGTCCCGCTTGGAGGTGCTAGGTCTTCTGGTCGGTTTTACCCGACAGCTCGATATTCAACTGCGGAGTGATCGGGAAATTGGAAAATACGTGGATGCGTTCTTGCAAATGTACGACAACACCTCGGGCCCTGCCGCTTCCATGCAGGCATAGGTCCGCAAGGAGGGAGCCGTGGGAGCGATAGCACGAATGTGGGACTGGAGGACCGGCGTAGGCCCTCGAGGAGGGAGCCTGGAGACCGTCTGCGATGAGACGCCTGACGGGATAGTGTGCAAACCCCCAAACATCTGGGCGGACGATCGGATCTTCTTCGCGTGGCACCGCAGTCACATGTCGAACGAAAGAACATTCCTGTCCTGGAGCCGGACCAGCATCTCCCTATTGGCATTCGGCTTTGTTATTCAAAAGTTTGAGCTGTTCCTGCACCAGATTGCTAAAATGGGTGGCTACACGATCAGTGTTCCCACCCATCAGGGAATGATATATTTGAGTTTTTTCTGCTTCGGTATGGCCGCCATAACCGCCATCGTGTCCGGATGGCGTTTTCTTGCCGTAAGGCGGCATCTCAACTGGGGCATGGCATCCTACTCGTTTGTCCCGGACGCGCTGGTGGTTGCTTCCGTCATGGCAGTCATTATGGTGACGCTGGTCCTGACATTCCCGAGGCTCCTGGGAATCGGCAGCGTGTGACAATGCGGTTGGTACACCCGGTATGAGGGTATGAGGGGTCAAAGTGTTTTTGACTCACGCACTGACCTCATCGAGGAGTAGCCGACAACGAGGACCGATCCTCGCGGACGTTGGCGAGCACGAGAAGCGCCACAAAAGCGAGACAAAGCAAGTTGAGTCAAAAGAAAAAAGGCCGTGCGTGAACATGACCTGACTCCTTGAATGGAATGGAATTCAGGAATTCCGCGAATTCCCGGGACACCATACTTGTTTTGGTGCAGTGTTCGTCAAACTTTTCGGGCCGGTTTGTTAGCCCCGCATCGATCTTCCCGGGCCTGACTCCCGCCTCCTCTGGGGCCAGCCTTGAAATATGTGTATTTCTGCCAGCGCTTCTCTTCTCCTCCCACGTTCTGCCGCCAGACGGGGATTCGTTTCCACACGTTTGCGCAGACGATTGACCGCTTGACTCTTCCCTCCGACAGATCGTGGAGACGAATCCGGTCCGGCTCGTCAAAGAAAATATCCCGGCCACCATTCACAGGTACCATCACATGATTGACAGCGCCCGGCTAGCGAATGCGTGCTTTCAGTGCCATCCTACGACCTTACAATCAAATCCAAATATGTCGGGCCTGGCCCCATCTTCAGACCCAAAGAAGGCAGAAAGCATGTCCATTGTCACTTTTCAATCATGGTACGCACTTACGTGAAGCCCCCGTTTTTTAGTCGAAAGGGAAACTCAAGCTGAAAATGTCCCTCGCTTTCAAGCTTTTCACAATTTTCTTATCAGATCCCTCTGTCTCACACAGACGCCGCAATTCCTCTGCAGGAAAGCTCTTATCATAGGACACCCAAAAACAGTCTGCCAAACCACACTCATAGTCAATGCGACAGGAAGCCGATGGCTTGGTCTGGAGAAGATCGGCAATTCTTGGAGCTACGAGAGGGATTCCTCTTGCGCCACCGTACCCATCGAGGGGCCCGGGAATGAGCTTCACTTCCTTAATCTCATTGACATTCACCGAAATAGGTTCTCGGGTTGCGACCAGCGCTTTCTCAATCGGATACTTTA
>JARRRG010000579.1:0-4151 GCA_037380965.1 Deltaproteobacteria bacterium | reverse complement strand
GAAAGACGCATCGGCCCTGTTCATCCGATAAGCTTACGTTGAGTGTTCTCTTATAGGCAATGCCGTGCTTCTCGTGCCAGTCGCCGATTGCTTGCACCATATCTCTCGCGAAAGCGAGGGCCTGCACCATAATTCCTCGGATCGTCTGCGGCGCTCCCTTGACAGGGGAGGGGGGATCGTGCGTTTCGCAGATCAAGTCGATTCCACGGCTGATGAACTGCTGCCCCATCAGAGCCTGGATTTGCTCAAAGAGAGCCTGGAAGCTACTTTGGGTGTCGCTGGATATGTCAACCGCGCCGAGGCTTCGGAAGCTCTCCATAATCTGCGCAGCCCTCTGGGCCTGGGACGCGATGAGATCCAATCTCTCCGTGAGAAATGCCTCCTCTTCCTCCGGCAAGCGGCTCCGCTCCACTCTCAGCCGGATCACCTGAGAAGCGATCACGATGGCGTTGAGCGGCTGATTGATTTCGTGCGCGACCCCTCCCAGCAATTCCTCAAGGGCTGTCAAGCGGAGAAAGTCCTCCAGCCGGACGGTCTCGGTTCTTCCCATGAATTGCTCCCAAGCAAGGCTATCACGCCGCGGGTCGCACGCTGTCACCGATTACTTTCCGGCGGAATACACGCGTGTCAGCCGGTCCCCGCTGCCGTTGATCCTGCTGTGGATGGTTACGATTGTATGGAAGGCCGGAGTCTTTCAAGACACGAGGTGAACCGACCGCCCGATAATCGTCACGAAGGAGACAGGAGTCCCCTCCTCCTTACCGGGCGTACTCTACCGCTCTGGCCTCACGAATGACAACAATCTTGATCTGCCCAGGGTAGGACAGTTCCTTTTCTATCTTCTTGCGAATGTCCCTGGCGAGCACAGAGAGCCCTTCATCGGCCATATTGGAGTTCTCGACAATGATCCGGATTTCCCGACCGGCCTGTATCGCGAAGGACTTGCTCACCTCTGAAAACGAGTCCGCAATTCTTTCGAGATCTTCCAGGCGCTTCACATAATTCTCGAGCATCTCCCTGCGAGCGCCCGGTCGCGCCGCGGACAACGTGTCAGCGGCTTGCACCAGTACCGCGATGGTGCTCTTGAGCTCTTCGTCGCCGTGATGCGCTGCGATGGCATTGACCACAAGGGGAGATTCACCGTAGCGCCGTGCGATGTCAGCGCCGATGATGGCGTGCGCGCCTTCCACTTCATGATCGATGGCCTTGCCTACGTCGTGGAGGAGTCCGGCTCGTTTGGCCTTCTTCGCGTTCAAGCCCAGCTCTGACGCCATGATCCCGCAGAGGAACGCGACTTCAACGGAATGTTGGTACACATTCTGAGCGAATGAAGTGCGATACTTGAGCTTGCCCAACAACTTGATCAATTCAGGATTTATTCCATGGACGCCCACATCGAAGCTTGCCTGCTTGCCTGCCTCGATGACGGTCTCTTCCATCTCCTGCGTGACCTTCTTGACGACTTCCTCGATCCTGGCCGGATGAATCCGCCCGTCGTTTATGAGCCGCTCGAGAGCTATGCGGGCTATCTCGCGCCGGATGGAGTTGTAGCCCGAGAGGATAACTGCTTCGGGCGTATCGTCGATTATGAGATCGACACCGGTGGCCGCTTCTATGGCACGGATATTTCGTCCTTCTCTACCGATGATTCGACCCTTCATCTCCTCATTGGGCAGATTGACTACCGATACCGTGCGCTCGGCCACGAAATCGGCTGCGTACCTGCCGACCGCGGTCGAGATTATTCGTTTGGCCTCTTTATCCGCTTCGGTCCTGGCCTCTTCTTCTATTTGGCGGACGATTCGAGCGCTCTCGAGACGGGTCTCATCCTCAACCTTTTTGAGGAGCATCTCTCTGGCCTGCTGCTCGGAGAGCCTGGCCAGTTCCTCCAGTTTGCGCAGTTGATTGCTCACAAGGCCCTCGGCCTCTTTCTCTTTTTCTTTTGCCCGCCAATGGCTCGCCTCAATTTCCTTGTCACGCTTGGCGAGGGACGGTTCTCTGGATTCAAGCTGTCCGGCTTTTCGTTCGAGATTCTCCTCCTTCTTGAGGAGTCGTGATTCGCGGGCCGAAAGCTCCCCTCGTCGCTCCTTTAACTCGTTCTCAAGTTCCGTTCTGGATTGAAAGAGTCGGTCCTTGGCCTGAAGCAGGGCTTCTTTCTTAATTGTTTCCGCCTCTTTGGTTGCGGATTTGACAATTGTTTCCGCCTCTGATTTCGCCGTCTGGGTCTTGCTCTTGTCAAGAATTCTGGCTACCGCGTATCCAGCTCCCAGTCCAACGATCACCGCAACCAGGGCGGGAATCAAAAAAGGAATCGATTCCACAAGCCGCTCCGTTTCATATGTGGATACGGGAAAACAGCACGAAGCAACCAGGAGAGCAATGACCGGATCATCGGCCTAGCGATATCAATTGAGAGCCATTACGCCTGTTCCCCACAGCAATGTGTATTCGCTCCCCCGAATGTCCATCCAGGGGCTTCCTCCCGCATCCCGAATTTCAAGTGTCTAAAAAACCAGTAGCAAATGGAAGTGATCCCCCGCAGTCGGCCGTGGCGACAGATCTTTTGAACCTGGATTCCCAGGTGGGATCCAGATGGTTGCTTAAGGCTTCCTGCTTCTTGGCAGGCCTGCTCACCACAACCGCGAACGGTTCCCATGTCGACTCGGTCGATGGCTTTCAAGAGTCGTTCAGTCTTTTCCTCCAGCTCCTTTGCTGTCAGGTCTTTGGTCCGCTTACACTGGAAAAGCTCATCGGTGACATTCAACAGCGTCAGGATCACGAGGTCCATGGTCGAAACTACTTTTGCGCTTTCTTGGATTTCACCCACCTTCGTGTTGATAAACTCGGTCAACTCCTCAACGTACTTTCTGTTTCCGTGACCCCGTATGCTGTACTCTCGACCGAACAGTCGGACCTTCACCGCTTCGGTCGTTTCGGCCAAGCCGTGATTAAACCCCAAGATATCGTCGGCTTGATACTCTTTCAGGTGAACGCCTCCAGTTTCTCGATGATTCTGTCCAGCTTGCCCTTGGCTGCTTTGTGATCCCTTTGGAGCTTCTTGAGTGTTCGGTCCAACTCTCCTATTCTTTTGTCCCTTTTTTCCAGTTCCTGGCTGAAGCGTTCCTGTTCTTTCTTGGACTCGTCATTTTGTTCAATCAGATGCATGATCTTCTGTTCGAGAAGAGCAAGCTTATCGGACTCCATTGGGGGGCTCCCTACATACTTTTTAAGATCCGCTTTGATTATATTTCTTTAGCAATAGGTGTCAAGGAATATGTTGAAGACGTTCCAGGACCGTAATCAGCGCCTGCTGTCACTCAGATCATGTTCTCTCGACCGTCATCCTTCCCACAGGACCGCGCTTCGATTGGGTAGACTCTACCTACCTTAGCTACCCTTGCTGAACCGACCCGGCTCGCGGCGTATATACATTCTACTCTATCAGAGCCGGCCTGACCAGTGCTCGGTTGCTGCGGCACCTGCCTGAACGGCCCTCTTCGAGGGACGAGCTCTGCCGATCTCCGGAACCACGCGCCGCCGCGTCGCACGGCCACGGGGTGTGGAGACTCCACGCTGCCGAGTCGGGATCGACGATACCTCTTCAAATTGCGATGGGCGGAATTGATCCGGGAATCGATATGTGCGACAGCAAAAGGCCCAATGGATCAGATGTCGAGGTCATGCCGGGAAATGGAACCCGTCTCCAGGAGCTGTCTGATCTTTCTATGAAACGTATTCCGACTGATACCAAGCAGCTTGGCCGCGCGGAGCTTATTCCCCCTACTCCGTTCCAGGACCTTGATGATCAGGCGTTTTTCAATCTCCCCCATAATCAAGGGATGAATTCCGTCCACCCCGTTGTCGACCAGGTACTCCACAAGCACATCGAGCGAGCCCCCAATACTGCTGCTGAGCAGGGATTCCGCTTTTGATTCCCCTGATGGATCTTCCCGGCCGGGAACGGCTGGACCGATTTTGCTGTCGTTCGAAGTCATGAAATAGCGACCTGCCCGAAAAATTCCTTGATACATGCCAGCACTTGGGCTGGATTCTCCGACCTGAGAACCGTTTCCCGAAAGCGTGCCGCGCCAGGCAATTCTCTCGAGTACCACACGAGATGCTTACGCATTCGGCGAACCGCGCTTAGAACA
>JARRRG010000578.1:0-2821 GCA_037380965.1 Deltaproteobacteria bacterium | reverse complement strand
CCAGGCTTGCCTTCCCGTTCCCGGCGATCGCCGCGCGATGCCGGTGAGTCCTGCGGTACAGCCGTGAGTGTGTGAACCGAGCTGGGTAGTTGGGCACGTGATCGTCCGCCTCCTCTGGGGCAGACGCGGGCGGTGGGGCCAGCCGCCCGCGAAATGGGAGGATCTGCCCGACCCGCAGAGGAGCATGAAGTGTGCCATCGGATGCGGCTGCGGTAGCCGAGGTGTGACGAGCTCTCGTCACGAATCGTCAGGAGTGGTCTCCGATCGGTCAGGCAGTGTTATGGTGAACGTCAGGCTTCCTTCGGCCCCGGTTTCAACATCTATGTTACCCGAGTGTTTCCGGATGATGAGGTAACTCAACGAGAGCTCCCATCGCATCCTGTCGCCGATTGTACCTTCAGAGAAGGGTTCGAACATCTTATCAAGCTCTTCCGTCGCGAGAGACGATGCGGTGTGACGGATGGTGATTGCCGCATTCTGCCCTTGCTTTCCCGCACGAACCTGCAAGATGCCGCCCTTTGGCATCCCGGTAAGACATTTCAGGAACACGTTCACAAGCGCTTGCCGTAACAACCACGTGTTTCCAATGACAAGAAGCCGGCCATCGGAATAATCGGGGAACACGTCCACTTCACGCTTGATCGCTTCATCCTGTATGACATTGATGGCCTCTCGCACGATGGTACGCACGTCAAGGGTGGAGGTGTGGAATTCCGCGACAGGACGGGTCAGGACGAGCAATTGCTCGATAATCTCGGATGCTCTGTTTATTCCGGTGACCGCCTTGGAGGCCAAGTCTTGTCGGATGTCCCCGGGAACCTGGTCTCTCGAGAGCAGCTGAACTGCCGAGGACGCGACGGCCAGCGGATTTCTCACCTCATGTGCGATGCCTGCGGCCATGGTAGCCAGAGCTTCCATACGTCGGGCCCGCTCCACTGCGCCTTCGGCCTTTTTGCGCTCAGTTATGTCCAGGAGTGTTCCGGCGGTTCTCATCGGCCGACCCGCTGCATCCCGCTCCACCACTCGCCCTCTCACCAGAATCCATCTCCAATCACCCGATGGCGAACAGACTCGATGCTCGACCTCAAACAGCTCATATTGCCCATCGAGGTGGTTTCGTAGGGCCACTGTCACGCTATCCCTGTCGTCCGGATGCAGTAGCGCTTCCCAGGATTGGATCGATGCCTTGTGATCGTCGAGTGGGTGTCCGAGCATTTCAAGGGCTCGGCGATTGAACACAACGGCATCGGTTTGCAGATTCCAGTCCCACGAGCCGAGGTCCGCGCCGTCGAGGGCCAGCCCCAACCTCTCCCGGCTCCGCATTAATTCAGCCTCGACCCGTTTCCGCTCGGTGACGTCGTATATGATTGAATAGAGGACTTTCTTTTGATTCACCGTAATCGGCCCGGAGCAGACCTCGACGTCCCGTACCTCGCCCGTACCCAGTCGATGCTTGAGGTAAAAGAATCGGCACTCTTCGGCTGCGGCCATCTGGAATTCCCGGGAAGCCTGGTCCGCGAGCTCGGCACTGATCTCAGCAATTGTCTTGCCGGTGAGCTCTTGCCTTTCATAACCGTAGAACCGGCAGGCCGCGGGATTCGCGTCCAGTATTTCACCGGTCTCGGGATCATTGAGGATCATCACGACATGATTATCTTCGAATATGGCTCTGAATCGTTGTTCGCTGTCACGAAGGGCATGTTCAACGCCTTTTCGTACCGTGATCTCCGCGCGGAGCTGACGATTTATCCTGCGGAGCTCGGTGGTTCGCTCCTGAACCCTCATCTCGAGCTGTCCTTGCACCCGCATGAGTTGCTTTTCGGCAGACACGCGTTCGGCGATCTCACTGCGAAGCTTTTCATTTCGCCTGCGCAGCTCATCACGAGCCTTTGTGAGCTCCGCCTGGTGCTTCCGGGTCAGCAGGAGCTGTCTCCTCTCTGCCGTAAGATCCTCGACCAGGAGGAGCACGAGCCTGACCTCCGCGACTCTCAGGGATCGGAAGTTGAGTCGGCCCCAGGCTTCCGCGTTGCCCCTCCCTATACGGCACTCCACCACATGACGGCGTCTGACGGAGAGCACCTTTTTCAGCGTTGACCGTGCCAATTTCAGGCTGCCGGGATCTTTGAACAAAGACGAAAAGTCGCGTCCCCTGACGCGGCTTCGCGCGGGATCGAGTTTCTCGCAGGCCTCGTTGGCAAACACCACTTGCAGCGATTGATCCAGCAATAGGCATGGTATGGGAATGGCCTGAAGCAGCTTGCCCAGCGAGCTTGCCTCCAACCCCACGATAAAGCTCCCTGACTCGGTCAACGGTTCAGGGAACAGCCCGTGAAGGTCTATCGTTTCGGTTCCATTTCGCAGATCCAGCGTCCTGGATGGGCCGAGAATTTCCTCCTCGACGCCGAAGGTTCCACGAGGATCGTCTTCACCCATTACCTTCTCCTCTCGATCCGAGGAATAGCGAGCCGATCAGGTTCCACAGCCAATATCAGATTTTCAGGCATTGTTGCAGAGATCTCCCGCCTTCAAGGCCGGCTGCATTCTCTCTCCATCCTTTCGGGACGCCCTCTTTTCCAGGGAGGGAATTGAAAACATGTCGGTAAGGTAGTGAGAGGTATTTTGCAGGTATCCGCGTCGCGCTGTTGCGGTCTTATGCATTGCGGCGAATTCTGGAGCTGAGCGGGCAATCTGCCTGCCACGGACTCCCGGCGAGTCCGAACGCTCCTTGCTGCTCCGCGTGCCCATGGAAAACCTCCGCAGGGGACGTTGATATGCAGGAATTGTTCCATTACGGCCCGCGACGCGTCCTCGAGAAGTCGCG
>JARRRG010000577.1:0-2826 GCA_037380965.1 Deltaproteobacteria bacterium | reverse complement strand
GGCGGCTGCTTTTCCGGTTTCATGCATAACACGTGTTTCTCTACCCCGTCAACGTCGATGCGGGAACGCGAGTGAAGCACGCGGCGTGAAAAGAACTTGACAGCCAGGGCGGCATAATGTAGTCATTTCTAACTATATTAGGTCGCTCTATCTACAGAACCCCCTCGCATGAAGAGCCGGGGCTACCATCGAGCGGAGGTACGGTGCCGTGAAAACCAGCAAGAGAATATGGGAACTGCAAACCTCTACTATCTGCAAGATCGTCGGCATGGCCTTGGATGTACGAGATCTTCGAAAGATCGCCCGGAAGTTCGGAATTTCCAGGGACGATCCTCTCATGGATGAGGAGTTCGTCCTCCACACGACGGTGGTTCAACTCTGCAATACGGACAATGCTGTTTCGCGCTACACGGAGAAAATCGTGGCCCGGCGCTTCGAGGTCCACGCCAAGAAGCTCCCCCTTGAGAATCCCTTCGAGATGATCGAGCGCGTGCGGAGCAATCCTGCCGAGCTGCAAGCCCCGCTCTGGGCCGTGTTGTGGAGCCTCGCGACTCGCGGCCGGCTGGCCCACGCGAAGCTTGAATCCTCGCTCTTCGGCTTTGTCCACATGTTGGAGCACCGTCTGCTCAGGGAATACTGGAATTCCTTGCTTACTGGAGAGGATGCCGCCCAAGAGGAGGAGGAGAAGGACAAGGAGATACTCCGGTTGAAGAGGAGTCTTCTGGACATGCAATGGGCCAACGGGAAACTGGAAAAAGTTGTCGAAGGTTTGAGAATCAGGGTTGCATCCACCGAACAGGGCGAGGCCGGAGCCGCTCACGTTGCCGACGCGGCTTCTGCGCACCGGTCGGGCTGTCGATGCGCGAACGGTCAAAAGCTGTGTGATTTGAAAGCGCTGCTCGCTCAAGAGAAGGTCCTCAATCGGGAACTCGAGACCGAGATACGTCAGCTCAAGGAGGAAATCGACGCGCTCGTGAGCGCCTTACGTCGCGAGGAGAACGAGGCCGAGCCCGGACAGCATGCTGTTCGGAAATGTGCCTGTCCGTTCGCGGTCGCGCTCCAAGGGAAAAAGGTTACGCTGGTCGGAGGTATCGAGAGCCTTGAATGTCATTACCGGGACCTCATCGAGTCACTTGGCGGCCGGTTTTGTCGTCACAACGGGAACAGCAGCGGTGGGGACAAAGGGCTCGAGGACTGCATCGTCGGCTCAGACCTGGTGGTTTGTCCCATTGAGGTCACCAGTCATAACGCGGCCAGGTCTGTCAAGAAAATGTGCAGGACCCGGGGCGTGCCCTGCTGTTTTCCGCGCTCCGCGAGCATCACGGCTCTGAAGAAAGCGGTTGAGGAGCACTACGCCCGGGAGCAAGTCGCCTGATTGTCAGCCCGTGCCGGTCGAGCTCGATGTTCCACGCGTCGCTTTCGGAACGGGGCTACGACCGTCTCATCGGTCCCATTCAGGGTTGAGAGCGGAAAAGGCCGCTCGCCTTCTCCGCTCCCATTGCAATGGATTTCCGTGATTCCGGAGAATCCGTTGCTTGGACATGAATCTCCGGGCAGATCGCCTCGCCGGATCCTAGAATGACGCGATCAGTGCGACTTCGAGCGCGGCCACAGGGTCGATGGTCCGGTCGGGTATGGTGCCATATAGGTTTGCCGCGTTCGGCGCGGCCCAGCCGGGATTCGCCCGAGAGATACACGCGTAGCAGAACCATTTCCCGGGCCGCCAGTACGCGAGCCGCATACTGAGCTCGAGTCCATCGAGGAGGGCCCAGTCCATGCCCGCGTTCACCTCCCAGCCGAGGTCGTCGTCAGGGATCGCGGGGACCGCGCTGGGGCCGAATCCCGGTACTCGCTCGTACGCCACGTCTCCGTCGAGGTCGGGCTTGATGTACCCCCACCCGTACCCTTTGCTCACCCGGTGGGCCCGGAAAAAGGTTGCCCACACATTGAGGTTCGCCGCGACGGCATAGTCGAGCCGGATTGCGTATGCGAACGCGTCGATGAGGTACCCGTCACCATTGCGGTTGAAGGAATTGGTGCCGCCGCCGTAATTGAAGACCATTAAATAGTTGTACGGGCAGTACACGATCGTGTTGGCCCAATTGGGATGGAGGGTGAAGAGCGCGCCCGTGGTGTTCCGGGGTCCCACCCAGAGGGCCGCGCCCTGCCGGTCGATGAGCACCCCTGCCCTCCGGTCGAAGCCCGAGGCCCAAGACCCCAGCAGGGTCACCTTGGTGGGCCCGGCCACGATCCCGGTCTCCACGAGGTACCGCCACATCTCCGTGTAGTTCGTCTGGTACACGCTCCCCGCACCGGGAAATCCCCCGACAAAGGGCGGTCCGGAATTCTCGTCAGTGTGTGTTGCATTCGGCTGGTGCCTCACGGTGGATTCCCAGTAGTCCACTTCACCGTTCCAGAAGAACCGGCCGTTGGTGTACTTCGCGTAGAGAATGTGGAGCTGACTCGTCAGATCCCGGGGTATGAACAGGTTGCGCGCACGCAGGCGCTCAGCCGCTGTCGCACCGCTCACCATGACGCTCTCCGGCCCGATGGACCACCGGAAGTAATCGTACAGGTACCCGAGCTCGAGGGTGCCGTTCGCATAGATCACAAAGCCCGTGACATGGGGAGATCGGGCGACCAACCGGTTTTCCAGTTGGAGGTACACCTCCGCGCCGTTACTGGTAAATCCCGCATCACCCGCGATGAAGTCTGCGGAAACATCCTCGGGAAACCGCCAGGGAAACCAGAGCACCCCAAGCCTCAGCGGGCCGTACGGGACGGTGAGCTGGATCGCCTCGGTGGACGTTACCTCATCGCCCGCGG
>JARRRG010000576.1:0-7188 GCA_037380965.1 Deltaproteobacteria bacterium | reverse complement strand
ATCGCGGCCACCGATGGAACGGTGTTGCTGCTGGGTGAGAGCGGAAGCGGTAAGGATCATCTGGCACGCTGGCTGCACGACCATTCGCTGCGGTCTTCCGGTCCCTACTTTACGATTAACTGCGCGGCCCTCTCCCCGGAGCTGGCTGAATCAGAGCTTTTCGGGCACGAGGCCGGGGCCTTCACCGGCGCTCGAGGGAGAAAGAAAGGAATGGTCGAGCTTGCCGAGGGCGGGACGCTACTCCTCAACGAAATCGGAGAGATCACACTCTCGCTTCAGTCCAAGCTTCTCACATTTCTTGACACCTTGTCTTTCGTCAGGGTGGGTGGGGAAAAGAGCGTCACCGTTGACGTCAGACTTATGGCGGCCACGCATCGAGACCTGGCCAAAGAGGTCCTCGAAGGTCGCTTTCTCGAACCTTTATTCTATCGCCTCAACGTATTTGTCATCGAGGTCCCGCCTCTGAGGCAGCGGCTCGAAGACATCCCTCTGCTGGTCGAGCATATCATGGCGGAGCTCGCGGAAAAGATGCACCTTCCCAGGTTACCGGTGATCGATCCGGCCATGCTCGAGGGGCTGGCCGCGTATCATTGGCCGGGAAATATCAGGGAGTTGAGGAATGCTATCGAACGCGCACTCATGCTCTGGGACGGCGGCCAACTTGACGTAAAGCTGCCTTCACCTGCAACAAGCTCAGAGACCTGGGCGGACGGCCTGCCGTTTCCTTCGTATTGGTCCCTGCGAGAAGCCACCGACGAGGTGACGAAATTGATGTGCATTGAAGCGCTGCGTCGGACACGCGGAAATAAGAAAGCCGCAGCTCACATCCTCGGAATCTCCCGAGATGCCTTGTATCGGCATATACGAAAATTTAAGATCAACACGGAAATGCTGTCCTGATCGCGGTTCAGGAATGAAAGATCGGCATTCTGGAGATGAAACAACCGCTTATACCTTCGGCCATTATCACTCGCGTGATGCCCTGCACGAAGTTCGCATGACCTAGAAGATGACACAGGTAGTTCCGATAGCAAGCTGGTTTTATTAACGGGGAGTACCTGACCTGTCGGAATCTGCGACATCCGCCTGACAGCTCCTCAACTGAGACCCGTCTCCTCCCTTACAGAGTTCAATAATTGGTATTCCGACCGTTTGATTCACCGGTGATACGGGTATCTTGATCCCTTCCCGGCATGAGATGGGCAGAAGATCCCAACCGAAGCCTTCTGAGCGGCCGTAAAGGACAACCTGGAATTTCATACAAGCTCGCTCACGCGTCGAGAACCTGATCCATTGTTCAAGAGGCCGGTGACTCAAGCGCACACTCGGGCGCGAGCTGGCACGGAAGGTGCATCCCTATGGATTGAGCGTGTGGTCGTACGCCTGCGCACAAGGAGAATCGGCGCGGGCAAAGGGATACAGCCCCGAGACGATGAAAAGGGATAGTGATCCACGGGTGATCGATTCATTCACGAGCTCCGGGGAAACGGGAGGACAGAGCCAGGAAAAGACTCCTGTGACAGGAAAAGGAGGAAAGGTCATGGGTGCTGATATCACCAAGAAAGGGCCCGGGATAGATGAGCCCGCGCCCACCAATGATGTAAGGGTGCCAACGGAGGAATTGAAAAGAACCTCGCCGGAGCGCGAGCACCAGATAAAGAAACTCCAAGAGAAGTTCGGGCTCTCACGAGAGATAGCCGAAAGGATGGTAGACGAGTCCCGAGGGACGCTCTAACGCACGAAAATACGGGCTCTCACGAGAGATAGCCGAAAGGATGGTAGACGAGTCCCGGGGGACGCTCTAGCGCACGAAAAGGGAAGAGGCGTCAATACTTGCCGAACGTAAGGGGAGTCGGAGGAATCGGCGGCAAAGCTCCTTGCCCCACACCAATTGCTCGACAGGCTCAAATAGGCAACGCACCCCTGATCCCGGCCGGCTTTGAAAAATCCGGTGGCGCCCGTACCGATTTTGTCGTGCGGTCAGTCGCCCAAGAAAGGAGGCCAGCAATGGCGAACGCCCAACATGGAGACACCGTGCGAATTCACTTCAAAGGCAAGCTCGATAGTGGAGAAGTCTTTGTGTCGTCTTTCGATCGCAAACCCGTTGAGTTCACGATCGGAGAAGGCAAAGTGTTACCCGGGATCGAGAGCGCGGTAGTCGGAATGAATGAAGGTGAGTCCAAAACCGTAGATCTTCCGGCTGAAAAAGCTTACGGGAACAAACGCGAGGAACTCGTGGTGTCAGTCGACAGACAACAATTTGCAGAGGATGTGAATCCGGAGCCAGGCCAGCGGCTGAAGTTCCGCAAGCAGGACGGTCAAGAGATTATCGCGAAAGTGACCGAGGTCTCACCCTCAAGTGTAACCGTGGATGCAAATCATCCATTGGCGGGAGAAGATGTCGAATTCGATCTGGAACTCATTGAAATTGTATAGTCTTCCATCTCTCGCCGCCGGCATGATGCGTAGGCGCCGACGGGAAAAAAGCGCTGCCGCCATGGAGACGACCTTGCGGGCTACGCCACTCCTCGGGTTCAAGAATGATCCAAGGGTTCGGTATGCCCTGCCGCCGGCATCGCAGAGGCACAGCCCTGCCGCCTGAGCGGAGAAAGACCGGCACGATCGGGCGCGAACGTGACCTCATCGGAGAAGGAACCGGAAATTTTCCCCCTGACCCACTGCGCTGCCAAGGTGACCTGAAGGCATGGTCTGGGCGTCGCATTCTACAAGAGGGGTACGAGCTAATGGGCACAGCCGACAAACGAGATACCCAAAGGGAATCGGAGCTCGCGGAATCGCATGAGGAGGCGCTCTACTTCATAACACATGAGCTCAAGAACGCAGTCATTGCTATCAGTGGCTTCGCCAAACGACTCATGCGCACGGAAGAAGACCCCGATCGAAGGCAGCAGTTGAAGATCATCTACGATCAGACGAAGTTTCTTGAAACAGTGAGTGCTCGTTATCTGCTCTCTGCTCAGTTGCAAAAGGGAGAGCTCGAAGTGAGCCCGGAACCGATAGCAGATTTTTACGACGAAGTGATCAGCCCGGTGATAGAAGTTCTGTCAAAGGGTGCTCCCGAACCATTCGAGAAGGCCCGCGAGCAATGGGAAAAACGTAAGCCCATTGAGATAATGGGGGACAAGAATCTCCTGCGTGTCGTCTATCAGAATCTGCTGGGAAACGCCATGAAGTACCGTGAGCCCGAAGGCGATATTTCATTCGGGGTGCAAGAGTTGGAAGAGGGATATCAATTCAACGTTTGGAACAACGGGCCGGGAGTAAAGTCAGACGAAACGGAGAAGATCTTCGACAAATTTTACAGGGGCGAGAACGGGACAGCTCGAAACTCCAGGGGCACGGGTCTGGGACTTTACAATGTGCGGCAAATAATCGAGTCCCACGGAGGCCGAATATGGTGCGAAACTCGGCCGGGAGAATGGATCAACTTTGTGTTCACGCTCCCGAAGCACCAGTGACACACTCGCGAGGCAGCGACTGCCTCCGGACACCCTGGCGGGCCGCATCACGGCAGGAAGTCTGGAGAAAGGCGCTCAATCATCACCACTGTTTTCGGTTCGGAACAAGGCAGGAGATGCCCGTGGACAGCGATCGAAACATTACCACCCGCTTCATATTCGATCTGGAGCAAGACGATGGAGAGATCTCCTTCCACAAAGCAGACGCGGGCAACGGTAAGGAGATTGCACTGATGATGCGGCCGGCCGCCGCAAGGGACAACCCGGTACGGATCGTTGGTTCGGGAACACCCAGGCAGCCTGATTAGAGGATGGAGGATTTTACATGAGAAACAGCTTGGTTGCACGTATGGTAACAATTGCCGTCATCTTGTTTGCCGCCGGACTGCTCATCGCGTTCAGCTGCTCCAATGCCCGCGCCCAAAGCGGCACCAAAATCCCAGGTAAGCAAGAGACCACGAGCACGCTGGACCAGGGTAAGGCGAAGGTGCGCACCATGATGATCGAAGGTCACTCGAAGCTCATGGAAGGCACCAAGATGGCTCGGCAAGCCGTCAAGATGCTCAAGCAACAGGGTGATGAGAAAAAGGCCGAGAAGATGTTGGCCGATGCCGGCACGTTGCTCGTACAGGGCGACCAGTTGCTGATGAAGGCTCAGCGACTGATGAAGAAGAGCAAAGAGCTCAAGCAGAGCATGAAACCCATGATGGAATGCTGCAAGAAGATGATGCAGGGCTCCAAGATTGTTCGTTCGGGCATGATCATGACCAAGGATAAGACGAAAATGTCTGACGCGGAAAGGATGACCAAAGAAGGCCACAAGATCATTGAGTCGGAGGGGAAGAAGTTCGCCGGGCAACAACCCGCGGCAGAGACCAAATAGAGATGCTTGCTCTTGCCGGGCACCTGAATGATATTGGCCCTTCCGGCCCGGAGAGAGAAGAGAGTCTCGTTACGGCAATGCTTCCGCCCGATGATATCCCATCGGGCCATTCACACGGGAGTTTGTTATGGGATGGTATCATGGCGGGGTGGGCGGACTGGGAGGATTCATGTTTCCAGGCTTAGGGTTGATCATCATTGTCATATTGGTGATCATCATTATTTGGGCGTTGTCGGGAGCTCGATTCTCGGGGACCTCCGGCGGCTCTTCGGAGAGTCGACCAACGCCTCCTGACACACCGCTGGAGATCGTACGAAAGAGATACGCCCGCGGAGAAATCACCAGAGAAGAATTCGAGCAGATGAAGAAAGATCTCCAGGAATGAGCATAGCAGAGAGCCCCAGCCGACAGTAATGATCCAAGTGGCAAGGTGTGTTCCCACTCGCCCGGGATGATAGCTCGTAATGAGGGGCCGCTTTGTCACAGAGGAGGGCGCGGTGTGGCATGAGATCCTCGTCATCTTCGCGATCGGGGGATTTGTGGCTGCTCCCTTGGTAACGAAGCACTCATGTTGTGACCCTCATCAAATCCAGTCGGAAGCCTGATATCTCGAAGGCAATGAGCAGGCAGGCTGAGCCGCTGAGGCAATCGCCGCTGCTTCTCTATTTTCTCTCCCGCGGGAGAGCACAATCACAGGGGTCTCTGCCGGCTCTTCATACCTGCCGAATGAGGTGATTGAGGAGAAGGCCGATTGCAGGCGTGCCGCGACTGTTGGTCATGGCCCTGCGATCGACCGGGTATGCGTGCATGAAATCGCTCTTACAAGAAAACAGGAACTGCTGGCGCAAAAGGAAAGCCAACCGCTTCTCTTTCCTCGTTGACGGCGCCGCGTATTTTGAGGCATTTGTCGCCGCGGTGGAGAGAGCCCGGGAAACCGTGTACATCGCGGGCTGGGATATCAACAGCCGCGTCTCGCTGCTGCGCGGGAATCGTGAGCAGCAGGAATCGCACCGTCTGGCCCGGTTCCTGGAGCGAGTGCTTTCGAAAAACCCGGATCTTCACATCTATATTTTGGCTTGGGACTTTGCCATGATCTTCGCGTTCGAGCGCGAGCATTTTCCGGTGTTCAAATTCGGCTGGTCAGCTCACCACAGGCTTCATTTTCACCTGGATGACAAGCACCCAATAGGAGCTTCCCACCACCAAAAGGTCGTCGTGGTCGATGATTCTATCGCGTTTGTCGGAGGTCTTGATCTCACCAAGGATCGATGGGACACACCGGAGCACAAAGCGGAAGACCCGCGGAGAGTTGAGCCTGGCGATCGACCGTATTGGCCCTTCCATGACGTACACTCGGTGGTGGATGGAGATGTCGCGGCCAGCCTGGGAGACTTGTTCCGGACACGTTGGGCCCGGGCCACTGACGACCGCCTTCCTGCTCCGGCGGCAGGCAACAATGCGGCATGGCCGTCAAATCTGAAGGCCGATCTCGAAGAGGTAACGGTGGCCATAGCCCGGACCGAGCCCGCATACGGACACCGGCGCGAAGTGAGAGAGGTCGAGGCCTTGTACCTCGACGCGATCGCCTCCGCGCAGCGCTACATCTACGTCGAGAATCAATATCTAACCAGCAGGGCGGCAAAACACTCGTTGCTGAAAAGACTGGAGGAAAAAAACGGCCCCGAAATAGTGTTAGTCGTACCGTTTTCCGCATCCGGATGGCTTGAGGAAAGCACAATGGATACGGGTCGGGCTTTGCTGTTGCAGGCATTGGAAAGCGGAGATCGTTTCGGTCGGCTCCAGGTTTACTATCCGGTTGTGCCGGGAGTCCCGAAGAACAAGATGAACGTGCATTCCAAGGTCATGATTGTTGATGATGCTCTGGCGCGTGTTGGGTCATCCAACCTCAGTAACCGCTCGATGGGGCTGGACACTGAATGTGACCTGGCTCTTGAGGTAAACAGGGAGCATGAGAACGGGCAATCCGTGGCGTTGTTCCTCGCGCGTTTGCTTGGCGAACACCTCGGGGTTTCCACTGACACCATCAGAGAAACGCTGCACGAAAAAGGGTCCCTCATCGAGACTATAGAGGAACTGCGTGGCTCGGACCGGACATTGGAGCCGCTGAGGGTTCATGTCCCGAAATGGCTGGTCGAGATCGCACCGGAATCCAATCCCTCGGATCCGGAACGGTCCATAAGCCCGGAGCGGCTGCTCGATGAATTTCTGCCAAAGGAAGCTCTAGAGCCCGGAAAGTCACGTCTGCCATGGTTTGGGGCACTGCTGGCGATCCTGGTAGGCCTCGGCATCGCGTGGAGGTGGGGACCCCTGGCCCACTGGGTTGACATGGAAACCCTGGTCCACTGGGGCACGGTAATTCAGAGCCATCCCCTTGCCCCGCTGTTCGTGATCGTGGCCTTTGTGGTCGCTGGTTTTGCCATGGTTCCCGTCACCTTGCTCATTGCGGTAACCGCGGTGGTATTCAGCCCACTGATGAGTGTCGCACAATCCTTGGCAGGGTCGCTGCTGAGCGCGGTGGCCTTGTTCGTAATCGGGCGCAAAATCGGACGGAATTCGGTTCGCCGATTGGCTGGCGACACGTTAAACAGAATCAGCCGACGTCTCTCCCGTAGAGGCGTGCTCACGGTGACCACCCTGAGAATTCTGCCGGTTGCCCCGTTTTCTATCGTGAATCTGGTCATGGGAGCCTCTCATGTGACATTGAGAGATTTTGTGCTGGGAACACTTCTCGGAATGGCGCCCGGAATCGTAGCCATATCATTTCTTGGCGGCACCGTCATGGAAGTGATCCGAGCCTCGGATTGG
>JARRRG010000575.1:0-2847 GCA_037380965.1 Deltaproteobacteria bacterium | reverse complement strand
CGAGGTAACGATCAGCTCATGGGCCTTGAGCAGGTCATCCGCGTCCTTGGGCTTGTGGTAATACCGGCTGACCAGTTCCCCCAGATCGGGATCGTGAACGAGGGCAAGATCCTTGTACTGCGGGTCGTGGGCCATCTCATAGTCAACGGCCATGGTGTTGACACACGCGCTCAAGTTGGGATCGGTCGCCACGTTCTTGACACGTTCCCCCTTGTAGTACACGACTCTGCCATCGTCGAGTTTCGCCTTATATTCATCTGCCGTCATCAGAGCCATCAGTTTGCCTCCTTTGATTCGTATACGCGATACATGTGCCGGTCCCGCGGCCGGAGAACGGAATCATCCCTTGTGCTGCAACCCCGCCGTGCAGCGGAGAAGATCTCCGACGCTCAGACGGGCTCCCTCGAGTCGCGCGAAGGTGAAACGCTCCTGGTTAACCTCGGGGACACATGGATCCTCGAGCGCCGAGTTAAATGACCCCCGGCAGAGTCGGGGGCATATTCCTGTTAGCCCCTCAAAGGGGACCGGACGGAGCGCCCTAAAGGGCGCCCGGGTTTCTGCTGATCCCAGTGCACTCGCTGGGGCTGGTCATTCCTGGCGCAGAAGCTCTTGCCGTCATTCCGGCGGAAGCCGGAATCCAGGCTCTTGGATCTCTTCTGGACCCCGGCTTTCGCCGGGGTGACAGCGCGTGTTGAGGCGATTCTCTTTTCGTCCATGATTTCAGTCTGGTTCTTGGTCTCAACACAAGCGCCACTCCTTCACACGGTCAAACCTTGGCGAGTCACCCCGGCAGAGCCGGGGCTTACCAGTTTTTGGTTACCAGCTCTTTTTCGTGGCGGGGATGCCGCAGTGATACGCGGGAAGGACCTCATGCTCGAGGTCCGTGCCCATGAGCGAGTCAACGCACATGAGCGCGCAGAGGGAAGCGCCGTCAACGCCGCCGCCCCACATTCTCTCACCGTACTGGTCGCCGACGAAGTAGAGACCTTCAACGTACGGACTCTTGACATCAGGCCGCTTCTCTCCCACGGGCCGCCAGTTTCCGTACGCTTCATCCGACGGTGTCCAGAGGACGAACTCCACGTTCTCCTTCCAGCCCTTGAAGGTCCTCTTGAACCAGTCCATGCAGTAATTGACGACCCGCATGACTTTCTGCGGATTTCGCATCTCCTTATCCGTCAGCGCGGTGGAAAAGCAGAAGTCCCTCTTTCCCTCCGGAGCCCTCTTGGCGCACGCGGCAAAGTTCCACATTACCATGTCCACCGCGCCGATGTACCCTTCATGCTTGATGATGCCGGGCATCCAGATGAAGCTTCTCTCGTCCACGCCGAACTCTTCCCATACATTGTTCTTCAACCCGATGAGCGCGGAGAGCAGTCCCGGTGACCAGAACTCTTTCTGGAGCAGGTCGACCCATTCTGCCGGGAAGTGCCGTGGATGGAGCACATTGAAAATGTGCTTCGGCGGGATGTTACAGATGACCGTTGCGGCCTCGATGGGCTCGAATTGACCTTCCTTATTACGGACAATCACACCCCTGACCGCACCGTCCTCAATGATCACTTCTTCAACCGGTGTGCTCCGCGCGATCTCTCCTCCCGCTCGGGTAAGCACCTCCTCCAGTGCCAGAGGAATAGCCATGCAACCGGGCTCGGCTATCGTGGCAACGGAACCGCTGTGGAGATTCATCTTGATGTCTCTGGCAATGGCCATATATCCAAGAAAATCGCCGGCAGGGGCCATTTTCGGCTCTGCCATGGCATTCTGGCATGCCATCACCACCTTGATGTAATCGTAGGCTTCTTCATTGTCGGTAAGCCCTCTCTCCTCCAACCATTGCTGAACGCTGATCTCCATAGCGGCCGCGCACTCTTCCATGCTCAGAGTGCCCATTTGCCTCAATGCCGCGAGCGTCGCCGCATAGCCCTCCTCGCTCTGCCAGGGATAGGGCTTTCGCGGCGGAACCTGGTAGATCTTGTTTGTGGCAGTATCGACAAAACCTAGGCCGGTGTTCACCGGCATATCGACATGCTCTCCAAGGTAATCGAGCAGCAGGCTGCATCGAGACTTGTTGCCCCAGAACAGACCATGGCCGCCATTCTCGAAGGTGTACCCGTCCAATCGCCCTTCCTTGAGCATGGTCTCAAGATCGGGCTCGCAATAGGAGACCCAGCATCGTGAATCGGCCAGGGACTTTCTCAGTCCAAGGGCATCCAACTCGAGCCCGTCTATGGTGACCTTGTCACCCTTACCGGTGTATGACGCGACACGACCTCCGATGTGAGGCGCCTTTTCGAGTACCAGCACTTCCTTCCCAAAGTTATTGGCCAGGAGGGCCGCGGCGCCGATTCCCCCGATACCGGATCCGATCACGATCACATCATACGCTCTCTGAGCCATCTGACATCCTTCCCCTTGCACGGCTGCAAGATCTGTTTTTTCACGTTGCGCAACGTTGCCATTCGGACGAAGACCGTGCCATTGTTTTTCTCCTGCGGAGAAATCCGTTGCAGTTTCAATCGATTGGACAGGACCGTTGACCTCTCGACACGTGCCGGCCCACTGGTCTCGCTCCCATCCGCGGGAGGTGCAATCAAGGTGCGGCACGAGAACTTCGTTCCCGCGGGATAGTTGTAGCATACCAATAATACTAGATTATCTACGTATTCTGTTGCGGGTAGCCTCTCTACAACCCTGCCCGCGCGGTCACTTCACACCCCAGGAAGCAATCGATCCCGTTCGAGCTGATTCCATGAGGATTGGGCAACCGGCCAAAGGTTCGTCCTTCAGGTTCACGATTTCACTGATCGGCCCTGTGGCAGCATTGATGCGGGTTCAAACCTGTCC
>JARRRG010000574.1:492-4885 GCA_037380965.1 Deltaproteobacteria bacterium | reverse complement strand
CATCCGGGATCCATGCGAACAGAACATTGCGGGACATCGCGCCCTCGGAGTCAAAGTAGAGATCGCCCGAGATCCCCGGTACTGCCCTACGCCTGCAATCCAATGTCCGGAGATTGTTCTGTACGGCAAGCCGCAGATCTTTTCCCGAAAGCTTCGCGTCTCTCTCCTCTGCAAGTGCCTTCATTGCCGCCCAGGTGATCAACAGTGCGGCGTCGTACGTGAAAACCTCATAAATTTGCGGCTCCTCCCCGCCATATGTACTCTTGTACGCCTGACGAAATTCGACTGCTTTCAATGGCGAGAGCTCAGAGAAGAGTCGGTTTGCAACAAGCATTCGGGGCTGAGACAGATGGAGCGCCTGATGAATCGTGCGCACTTCCCGGACAAACGTGCGGCCGGAGAGGCCGTCAGGCACGACAAGAGGTACGAGAGGATCACGCTGCCTGATTTTCAAAACGATCTCTGGAGCTTCCTCACTCGAGGTAAAGAGTACTACCGCATCAAGGGGATCTTTTGCAGGCACCGTCTCCGAGGCATGAAAGATGCGCATCAGATCGGAATCGGCCGGCACTCGCAAGGTATCCACTATGTTGAGTCCATAGTCCCTGGCGGCCACCCGAAAACTCTTTGCCAGACCTCTTTCGTAAATATTGTCTTTTTTTGGGCTGTCTTCGTAAATAAGCGCCACGTTTTTCCAGCCCTGCAATTTTCGCATATAGGCTGCAATCACCGCTCCCTGCCAGTCATCCGTGTAAATCATGCTGAATACGCTGTCATGGCCCCTGGTGACGTGCGGGTTGGTGGCGGTAGGGGTAATGAGGACCAGCTTGTTCGCATCGAAGATCGTGGCCACATGTGTGGCCTTTGCCGAAGTCGGGTACCCTATCACGGCTGCGATGCTGTCATCGTGCGCAAACTCATTGGCCACGGCAACAGCTTCGCTCACGTTTCCATATTCTCTGTACACGAAATCGAGCCTCAGCACGATGTCCCCGACCTCGACACGAAATTTCCTCCCGAGCTCACCGGCAAAGTCTTGCTTGAAGAGTTCCAGCGCATTCTTGCCGTAAGGCTCGCTCCGCTGCTGAGCATTTTCCGGCCTGGGTCCCGCCACACCTATCTTGAGAGTTCCCGCGTCAATCGCGCCGCGACATTCGGCCGTCACCCCAAGAAGCAGCAACAATACAATTCCAAATGCCGGTTTCATAACCCTGCTCCTTTTGCTCGGCCCCATTCAATTGAGAAGACCTCGGCTTCGCTTCTTCCGTGACGGAAATCGACCCATCGATTCACACGCAAGCATGCAATCTGTACGGGGTACCTCCCTGAAACGCGGCCCACATCCCCGAGAGCTCTTTTTCAGCTCTCGCGCATCAAGTTTCGAATATCAGATCCGTCAGGCGACAAGCCCGTTCCCCCTCCGACTCCATGGGAACGGATGCGCTTCATCGCAACCGTTTTTCTTAGTATAAAACATGCTCTCGCGGACGGATTCCTGTTTCGTCCCCGGACACCCTCCCCACTCAGCCGTGGGCAGCATATAGCGGGATTCTCATAAATTCGGTCGAGCCGCTCCTTCACGGGCGAGGCTCGATGTTGTGGCAGCATCCGGAAGGGGGTGGTTTGGAGCGGGGAATCGGAAAGTTGACGCGTCTATCACGTCCCCTCTTGGGGGCTCAACATACAAGGTAGAACGAGTTTTCCCTCCCAATCCCATTGGAATCACAGCCCTACCGACCACCTCTCAGGCTATCCGAGGCGAAGGTACGGAGGTATTCCGACAGAACGTTGATGAGTCCTTGTACCTGTTTCATCATACCCAGCGGCATGGGAGATTTACTTTGCAGGATCTTTCCTGATGTAGGGATCCACTGAATATTCGAGGAACATGTTGGTGATCTCGTTTACCATTGCATCGGGGTTTTCCATGCAATCATGTCGGGCCTTTGGAATCTGTTTCACTCGCACATTCCTGTTCCCGGCCTTCCGGACAATCTCCGCGAGTGCTTCCGGCTCCCAGCTCTCGGTGAGGAAATCAGCCTCTCCGCGCAAAAAGAGTATGGGAACCTTGATCTTATCGATGTGCTCGTACGCCATTGCCCTGCGTGCCTCGGGCCCGCCCATGAACCACCAGGTCTTGTAGGTGAATATCTCACTCGAGCCCGGTGTCCTGTCCGGACCACGGCATTGGTAGGCGACAAAGGTCTGATCGCCCGCACTGTCGTGCGGGTCGTCTCCGAGCAAATCTTTGGCCCGGCCGTAGAGTTTTTCGTAAGTCGGGTCGCTTCCCCATGTCGTGAATCTCTTCTTCTGCGATGTGGGGCCCGAGTAGAGGCAACCCTCGAGGACGATGCCCCTGATACCTTCGTTTTGACGGATCGAGGCCCAGTTCACGACCATGGCTGCTCCGAGACTGTAACCAAGGACAAAGATATTGCTGAATCCCTCGCCTTCAAGGAATTCCACGGCTACGTCAATGTCGTAGATCGTGTCGTCGAAGATCCCTTGACCTGTGATCTGACCGGCTGTGGCGAGCCTCGTGTTGATGCTCAATGAGTCGAACCCGCGCTCGAAAAGCTTGTGCGGCAGGAGTCTCGGAGTTCCGTGCGCGAGAAAATGTCCGAGAAGACCGTGGACCTGCAACAGGATGGGAGCTCGGAGCGCATCCTCTCTTCTGTCCTCGTCACGAGTCTGAGCAGCTCATGCTTTTCGTAGTATTGAATTCTATCCATCATCCGAGTTCCTCTTTCAGCCAGTTCACAATTGCCTGCCCGAGCTGGCCGTGCCTTTCCTCGATTTTGTGATCAGCCGCGAGCGCGAATTGGCTCACCCGATCATTGCCGGAATCCCGGGCAATTCTTGCAAGTTCCTCAAATTCCTGGTAATCGATGATATCGTCATGCAGGCCATAGACAAGGAGCAAGGGGACCTTGATCTTGGATATATTGTGGTAATTCTGCGTGCCTTCAGCCTGGGGCCCGGCGAGTGCCCACCATGTCTTTAACGTGTAAATCTCCGTGTCCTCAGGCCGGTAACTCGGTCCGTGGGCCTTCTTGACCAGGATGATCTCATCGTCCGCGGGTTCTGTTCCCGGTTCAGGCTCGAAGATCCGCTTTGCCCGCTGATAGACCTCTTCATAGCTCGGTTCGCTCCCGAATCGCTCCCACTTCCTTCGGACTGTGTCCGAGAGAGAATAAGGGGCAGCGATCGCGATCACCCCCGCCAGATCCGGGTACTTCTCCGGGTCGTTTCTCAGTGCGGCATACCTCAAGGCCATGCAGCTCCCGAGTCCATGACCTGCTATCACGATCCTCTTAAAGCCCGATCTCCTCAGAAAATCACATGCCGCGTCTATCTGGGGAATTACTTTTTCGAAAATGCCGAAGCCAAAGAACAAACCAAGGTTCGCGAGAAGCGTATTCACCGTCATCGACGAATAGCCCGCGTCCGCAAGGAGGGGAGGAAGAAAATGCTCGGTATCATCGAGGAGGTTGCCGAGGGTTCCATGGAGACGCAGGAGGACCGGCTTGTTCTCCAGATGTTCCTTATCGGTGACAATGTGGTGAAAAAGCGCCAACAGCGCATGATGTTCGGTGGGTATTGAGAGTATCGTCCCTGAATAACGTTCTACTTTCATGACAGACCACCCGCTGGATTCTCTACCAAAATAGAATCGCGAGATCCGCGACCCATAAGGGTGAACTTTTTGACTTCTACGCTCTCAATTCAGGTCATCCTCCTGTCGTACACCTCTTTCAAAGAATATGTGGCCCGCGGCTCGCAGGTCAAGGCGGATTTCGGTGACACACGTCTCCCGGTGAACGCTGGATACGCGGAATTCGTCGATCACATAGAGCCGATTGACTGCCCGAGAGCCCGCGTCTCACGCGATTCGCCGCTGCATGCGATGCGTACGTAACGATCCGGTTGATGAGTATGCTACACTCCCTCACAAAAGGGTCTATTTTGCCGACAGCCTATCGATGGCTACGAGGAGGGGATGCAATGATACAGCGGTTCGATCACGTCACCATAGTGGTAACCGACATTGAGAAGGCCAAAGAATTCTTCAGGCTCCTGGGATTCGAGGAGGCTCTCTCCGTGGTTATTTCCGGCGAGCAATTCTCGGAATACATGGGTATCGAAGGCATCGAGGCGCACCATGTCACCCTCGCTCACACACATGCCTCTCCTCGAATGGAAGTCCAGCTCCTGAAATACCAACACCCCGATCCCATGACCGATCCGAATATCACCTCTCTCAACAGGGTTGGATTCAACCATGTCTGTTTTGCGGTTGACGACATTGACGCGGAGTTGAAAAAGCTTGACGCAAACGGGATCAAACCCCGGGACGGCATCCTCGATTTCCACGACCGAAAATTGGTGTTTC
>JARRRG010000574.1:0-473 GCA_037380965.1 Deltaproteobacteria bacterium | reverse complement strand
GAAAATTGGTGTTTCTACCCGGGCCGGAGGGCATTACGCTCGAGCTCTCCCAATGGTATTGAAATTCAGGAGCTTCAATGCCCCGCTCATTTACGGCCCGGAGCGCGGTAATGACCGACCGGGTTCCGATCAGCGGCTGAGTATGAGCCCGGGCAGACTCCAGGAATCTCTGGGGAGAGGGCAGAGAAATCGGCTCAGAGCCAAGTTCGCGAGGGTTGGCGTTACCTCTTGACACAATAGTTAAGGTCCTTTATCATTGTCTCTATGGAGACCAAGGAAGATCTCATTAAGGAACTTGCACTGCACCTCATGCGGATCTGCAACGTGCATTCGCGTATCGAGGGTCACCTCATTCGGTTCGATGAAGGTGTGGAGATGACTCCCAAGGAGATCCATACCATCCAGGCGATCGGGGAGCACCAACAGATGAACGTCACGGATGTGGCCGCGTATTTTCGCGTCACCAAGGCCGC
>JARRRG010000573.1:0-2852 GCA_037380965.1 Deltaproteobacteria bacterium | reverse complement strand
AAGAGATCCATTTTCCACGTTCCTGGATATGAAGGTGGAGGAAGTCCGAGAATAGTACGCGAGAGTGAGCCTGAAGATAGAAGACGAGTACTGTAACGCGGAACGACGTTCGCACGGCGGGGTGCTCTTTTCTCTGGCAGACCAGGCCTTTGGAATCGCGGCCAACTCCCGGGGGTATCTCGCGTTCGGGCTCGAGATGAAGATCAACTATTTCGATCCTGCTCTGCCCGGAGAGGTGATCAACGCGGAGGCAACCCCGATGCACATTGATGATCGGGTGAGTCTCTGGAATATTGAGCTGAAGAACGACAAGGGGAATCG
Organism: Deltaproteobacteria bacterium; assembly: GCA_037380965.1. GTDB lineage: Bacteria > Desulfobacterota > Desulfomonilia > Desulfomonilales > Desulfomonilaceae > JARRRG01. The sequence continues at coordinate 2,531 of JARRRG010000573.1, read as the reverse complement.
AATCGCGCTCGCCCATGGAGTGGCCTACCACATGCCCGACTAGCAGGGGCTTACGGCATTCCTGACAGACGATCCTGAATCGTTCCGGAGCTCGGATCGCGGTGCGCGTGACAATCGTACGTCACGGCGTTTTCCCGTGACGTTTATGGAGCCGATATGACCAGCAAAAACCTGAAGTACACGATAGCCGACGAAGTGTTCGCGAAATTTCCCGGGTACGCACGCGGGGTGGTGCTTGCCCACGGCGTCTCCAATGGATCTTCGCCGGCCGAGCTTGTTTCTCTTCTGCGTGAAGCTGAATCCTCGCTGATGAATGAAGTGGACGCGGAAGCCCTGGCCACTCATCCGAGAATTGCCTCCTGGAGGGACGCGTATCGATCTTTCGGAGTGAAGCCGACCAAGTTTCGTCCATCCATGGAGGCCATGGCCCGCCGTGTTCTCAAGAACCAGGAAATTCCGTCCATCGGCGCCCTGGTCGACATTGGGAACATCCTGTCGTTGGAGCACCTGGTGCCCGCGGGCGGACATGCCATTGACGTGCTTACCGGGGATATTGCATTGCGTGAGGCAACAGGAGAGGAGGAGTTCATCCCCTTTGGCTCGGATGAGGTGGAGCATCCCGCTCCGGGGGAGATCATCTTCGCGGAAGGGAATATCGTGCTCACGCGGCGATGGACGTGGCGTCAGTCGAGCCATACCCTCATGGTCCCTTCCACGACCGCGATCGAATTCAACGTTGACGGACTGCCGCCGGTTCCGATCGATGAGGTGGAGGAGCTCTGCGGGAAGATTGCCGAGCTGATTGGGAAATTCTGTGGCGGGACCCTCTCGCACGAAATCCTGACCGCAGACAACCCGACCATGAGCCTCACGTGACGGTCACCGATTGTCGAAAACCCGTTGGCTCTTTCCTTCTGAACGTGGAACCGTATTCGGAGGTCTCACGCGAATCTCGATCCTGAATCCGAGGATGTCCTTCACCTTGGCCTCTATTCGCTCTTTCAGGCGGACCCGCTCCTCCTCCGAGGCCTGGCCCCAGAATTCAGGCACGGCTTCCACATCCGCGGACACTTCGTCCAGCGGTCCCCTCTTGTTCAGGTAAATCGCGTAGTGGGGAGCCGATTCGTCAAAACCGAGCAGCAGACTCTCCAACTGAGACGGAAAGAAGTTCACTCCTCCGACGATGAGCATGTCGTCGGTCCGTCCGAGGATCGGGCCGTGGCGTACGAGCGTTCGCCCGCAGTCGCAGGTCTCGTACATGAGATGGGTGATTTCGCGTGTTAGGTACCGGACCAGGGGTGTAGCCTCCCGCTGAAGCGTCGTGAAAACCAGCTCGCCTGTGTGCCCCGCGGGCAAAGTCTCGAGGGACTCAGGATCGACGATCTCGGGATAGAAAAAGTCCTCGTTGATGTGAAAGCCCCTTTTGCTCGGGCATTCCATGGAGACGCCGGGGCCGCCCAATTCGGTGAGCCCGTAGTCCCGAAGGGCTGTGACGCCCAACCCCTCTTCAATCTGGGCACGCATCTCCTCGGACATCGATTCTGCACCGTGGATTCCCAGGCGCAGCGAGAGGTCGCGGGAGTCAATGCCCAGTTCCCGGAGCTTTTCCACCAGTACGATCGCGTACGACGGTGTGCAATGAATCACCGTCGTCTTGAGGTCGCGCATCATCATGATCTGGCGTTCGGTCTGACCCGCGCTTGTCGGAATGACCATGGCTCCGCACCGTTGCGCGCCGAGATGGTGACCGAAGGCCCCGGTGAACAGCGTGTACCTGAACGCGATCTGGCAGACATCATCTCGCGTGACGCCCGCGATGCGAAGGTTGCGGCCCATGCGCTCGGCCCAATCTTCTTCATCCCTCCTGGTGTAGTACGTGTTGATGGGCTTTCCGGTGGTGCCTGAGGATGCATGCACCCTGATGACCTCGGAAGGTTGCACCGCGCACATGCCGTACGGGTATTGCGCGATGAGGTCTGATTTCGCGGTAAAGGGCAGTTTGCGGATCTCTTCCAGGGATGTTACGTCGTCAGAGGCTATCCCGTGACTCTCAAACGCACGCTGATAGAATGGGACCTTTTCCCGCGCGTAACCGAGGGTTTGCTTCAACCGCTGGAGTTGAAGGTTCGACATTTCGTCACGAGATCTCCGTTCCTCGGGCATGATCACGGTCATGACTCGACCCTCCCCGTACTGACTCGCGCAGACCGGCTGACGTTTTCCGTTCCTGTTGCCTTTCGTTCAGGCCTCGTCCTGGCGGGCCCGGTAATCCCTGAGAAATCGCCGAGCGAACCGGTCACGCCCCATGACGAGGTCCATCGCGAGCACCGGTTGCCGAACCTTCAAGGGGTCCACCGTGGGACAGGTCACTCCGGCTGCTATGGCCGCGGCCAGAAACATTTGATTGATGAGCCCCCGGTCCGGCAATCCAAAGGACACATTGCTCGCGCCGAGCGTCTGATTGACCCCCAGCTCGGACCTGACTCTCGCCACTGCGTCCAGGGTGACCTGAGCGGAATCGCTGTCAACGC
>JARRRG010000572.1:0-2853 GCA_037380965.1 Deltaproteobacteria bacterium | reverse complement strand
CACACGGCGCCGCGGAGCAGAGCTTCCTCCGGTAGAAGATCGAAGAATCGTGCCCCTCGCGACTTCCCGCGCCAAAGGATCGTGTGGATGTCTTTTTTCTCACCTGGATGCCGTGGGTCCCGGCGGAGATTGTGGAGGGTGCCGGGGTACGGAAGAGGGATTAGCATCCCGGCAGTAAATAGTCAAGGAAAAGTCATTTATTATCAGCTAATAGTATTAATTTCTTAAAGTAACAGTAGAGAGAATATCGCCAATCTATTCAATTAATAGAATGAGTTATTCTCAATCCACACCGTCTCCCCCTCCCCTCACTCCCAACGAATCACCGCACGCGTACGCGCGCGGGGGATGCATCACGCGTCCCCCTTGCCTCGCATTCCGCAACAGGCCGCGGCGCCGCTCGTCGAGCTTGGCTACCCACAGGGCCGGGGTTCGGTCGCGGATTCAATGACTCTGTTCCGCCTGAGAAACGCTGAGGATCGGCCGGCCGCGGTCTCGCTCCGCCCGGGCTGCGTGCGCAATGGGGGCCGTGAGCATGCGCGTTTCGCCCGGTTTTTTGTGCCGGAACGGACCGCGGCCAGTGGCCACACCTTGCGAGGGAGCCGAATTATGTGATATTTTTAGATACTCAGGATTGGTATTTTTCAGGTCCCAATGCATCGGGCTCGTCTATCGATCTGACATGTCGGCCGGTGGTAACGGCCGTAATACTGATCCAATTCCAGCGGACTCCCGGCACCTGGTTCAAATCGAGTCGCCACTGCGATGTGGGCAATGATCCTGTGCCACCATGATCTTGTCCCGGAGGCAGGTGCCGCAAAGAGTCGGAGACCAGAGGGCGAGCCAAAGCGGAGGCGCGATGACCGGCGCTGAGTTGCGCGAAATGTTCCTGAGCTACTTCGAGGAGCGGGGTCACTCGAGGGTGTCGAGCTCCTCGCTGATACCGGTGGGAGACCCGACTCTCCTCTTTACCAACGCGGGGATGGTCCAATTTAAAAACATCTTCACGGGGAGTGAAGTTCGTCCGTACCCCCGCGCCACGACCGCACAGAAATGCCTGAGGGTGAGCGGGAAGCACAACGACCTTGAGAACGTGGGGCATACCGCGAGACACCATACCTTCTTCGAGATGCTGGGTAATTTCTCTTTCGGGGATTATTTCAAAGAGGATGCCATCGCGTTCGGCTGGGAATTCCTGAGCAAGGTGGTGGGCCTGCCCCGGGAAAAACTCTATGTCACGGTGTATCTCGACGATGACGAGGCCCTGGGTATCTGGCAAAAGGTGGCTTCACTGAAGGCCGACGAGATTATTCGCCTGGGAGAGAAGGACAACTTTTGGAGCATGGGCGACACCGGGCCGTGCGGCCCCTGTTCGGAGATTCACTTCGATCAGGGAGAAGCGGTGGGTTGCGGCAAACCGGATTGCGCTCCGGGCTGTGACTGCGACCGATACCTCGAGCTCTGGAACCTCGTGTTCATGCAGTTCGAGCGGGACGCGGACGGCACCATGACCCCCCTTCCCAGGCCGTCCATTGACACGGGGCTCGGACTCGAGCGCCTTGCCGCGGTGGTCCAAGGGGTTACAAGCAACTGGGAATCGGATCTGTTTCGACCCATCATCGGGAGGGTGGAAGAGCTGTCCGGCCGGCAATGCAGCGGCCAGGACAGTGATGCCATCGCGATCCGCGTTATTGCCGACCATAGCCGGGCCGCAGCCTTTCTCATCTCGGACGGCGTGCTCCCGTCCAACGAAGGGAGGGGTTACGTATTGCGGCGCATTCTCAGAAGGGCCCTCCGATACGGGAAGTTCATCGGATTAAACGAGCCTTTTCTCTATGACACCTCCCGGGTCGTGGTACGACACATGGGTGGAGCGTACCCCGAGCTGGAGACGCACGCCACGTTGGTGGAGAAGGTGATACGGAACGAGGAAGAGCGCTTTCTCGAGACACTGGCACGCGGCCTCATACTCTTTGAGGAGGAAGCAGGCCGGGTCAGGGAAGCACGCGGCCACACCCTGCCGGGGCAGGTCGCGTTCCGCCTGTACGACACGTACGGCTTCCCCCCCGACCTGACCGAGGACCTCGCCAGGGAAGCCGGGCTTTCGGTGGATCAGGCCGGCTTTCTCGCGGAAATGGAACGTCAACGCGCGCAGGCTCGCCAGGCCTGGGCCGGGGCCCAGGGCGAGGAAGCCGGATTGATCGGGGAGATCCTGGCCGAGGGGATCAGGACCGAATTCACCGGATACGAGACCCTCGAGGACACGGGCGTGGTCAAGGTATTGATAAAAAACGGGAAACAGGTCCAGACCGCGGCCGCGGGAGAACCCCTTGAAATCATTACCGACCGCACGCCTTTCTATGGGGAATCGGGCGGGCAGATAGGGGACCACGGGACGATCAGCTTCAACGGCAATGAAATCGACGTTGACGACACCCTCAAACCGTCACGGGATCTTATCATCCATCGCGGCCACATGCGGGGCGGAACCGTCTCGGTGGGCGATCGGGTGAAGCTCACGGTGAATCCCGGTCTCCGGCATGACATCATGGCCAATCATACCGCGACCCATATCTTACAGTGGGCCTTGAGGGAAGTGCTCGGAGATCATGTGAAGCAAAGCGGTTCCCTGGTGGAAGGCCCGCGTTTCCGTTTTGACTTCACCCATTTTTCCTCCATCTCCGACGAAGAGCTGCAACGTGTGGAAGACCTCGTAAACCAGCGTATCCGTGAGAACGTTGAAGTTGCCGCAAATGTCATACCGATTGAGGAGGCCCGGACCGCGGGTGCCATCGCGCTCTTTGGCGAGAAGTACGGCGATACGGTCCGTATGATTTCGGTCGGGGACTTCAG
>JARRRG010000571.1:0-4226 GCA_037380965.1 Deltaproteobacteria bacterium | reverse complement strand
AATTCACGTTTGACGAGATACAGCGTGACCTCTGGCCTGCTCTCGTCCTGATGAGAGGAGGGAGAGCAGATGAGCCTTCGACCTCCCTCCTCGAGACGATCCGAAGATGGCTGACGCTTTCGAGGCCCCACGCGCACGATGATGATGCGCCGGAACGACTGAAAAGCCCGGCTTCCGCACGAGACGTCACGGATTGGCTCCACGCTGTGTGGAACCGACTTGACACCGCGGCTGAATCCGCCCTCTTCAGTACACGCCAATCCATCATGGGACGAATCGTTCGGTCGGGCCTCTCTCACGCTGACCAAGCGCGGTTACTGACCGCGATGGACTATCTGTACCGATTGTCTACCGCTCGCCGTGTGGCTCGATCGGTAAGCGGTTCCCCCAGGGTCGAGATCCCTTTCACTGAGAGTGCTCAGATGCAAAGGACGTACCGCCGGCTGGTGGAACTTGCCGCAACCGATCTTCCCCTTTGGCTCTCCGGCGAAAAGGGGACGGAATTGGAACGAGCTGCGAGGCTGATACACCGTCTCAGAGGGCTCGGTCCTGAAGCTTTTCGCGTATGGGACACCGGGAAATCCTCTCGTGAGGCATCGGACTCCTGGTCAGATGTGATCGAGCTCGACGAGGGCCGGTCTCCGGTCACGGTTTTGGCCAGGAGCTTGAATGAAGTCCCGGAGCGGTTCCAGCGCCAACTCTATGACTACCTCGTCCAAGGACTCGGGCGGCCGCAACCCGTTCGCGTCATCGTCACTGCGAGCCCCGCAACCTCAGAGGACGAGTGGCACACTGGCATCTATGCGGAACTTTTTGCTTTTCTTGCAGCAACTCGTTTGAAAATCCCTCCGCTTCGCGCACGGATCTGCGATCTTGCCGGCCTTATCACGTACTTCGCGAGATCGCGGGCGCTTGAGGACCCGATCCCTCGATTCACTCCGACAGCCCTGGAAGTGCTCCAGGGGTATCACTGGCCCGGTAACGTTGAGGAACTGAACGTAACGGCTGACTACATCCTGCAAAAGAGGCCGGCAGGCCCTATTCGTGTGGAGGACCTGCCCGAGACGATCCTCGCTCCCTTCGGAAGGGAAGAGGAGGTCACCGGACTCCTTGAAGTAATCCATCGGCAAGACGGGTTCCGGGTGCTGCGATCCCCCGGGCGGAGGCAAGCCATGGCTCACTTTCTGGCAGGACCTGAAGGGGAAACCTTTAGCCTTCTGGAATTGCAGAAACGGTTTGACCTCGGACGCGAAACAGCCAGACGCCTGCTTGCCGCGTTTACGGCCCGAGGCCTCGTCCACGGCGAGAAGGGGGCCAGGGGAAAGAGAATTACCCGGTACCGACGTGCCGATCTGGCGAGCATTTCGTCACTCAATTCCCCAGGCGTCCCAGCGTCAATCCAGATTTCAGCCCAGCGCACGCTCCCTCGCATCTGCTTTTGACCGCTCCTGCCGTTGGGGGCCGTCGGGGCGCGAACCGTTATTGAGCGGGAAGGGAATCAGGAGGAGACGTGATTTTCGACCGAAACTCTCGCGTTCCCGCGTCTCTTCCGGACGCGTAATAGGACTTATTCAGCGGCGCCGCAGGTCAAAATAGGACCTAATGCCACGCCAATGCGGGATTCCGGTACCGGCTGAACCCGTCCGAGCGCTCAAACCCTCTCCAATGCATCTGCCTCGTCCCATGTAATCGCGCGGGTCAGAGCAAGGTGATCCCTCTGATCACAGCGTCCGATCGGAATCCAGGCCGGAGACGGCTCGACGGAAGGTCATGAGAAGAATGGGGAGGAAACTCCGTCCAGGAAGGTCGGTGTTTCCCCCCACTCTTCACGCGCGAGAGTTTCGGCCTCAGAGGGGCCAACTCTTGAGGGTCACCGGTTTGGGAGGTGACGGTTACCGAACCCTTGTTGTTTCCTTGCCATTACCGGAACGCTCTCGAGTAACGGTGCACGGAGACTCACGGTTTTCGGGGTTGCCAGAATGGGCCCGTTTTGCCGACTTCTTTGAGCGCGGCCATCATCTCGGACGCATACTCACGGCTCCGGGAGACCCAATCTGCATCGAGGCGCTTGCGAAAATAGCTGCCGGAGAAGACTTTGAGTAGTCTGTCAAGCGGGATGATGCCTTCTTCGGCCTCGGAATCGAATTGAGCCCAGTTGCGAATGTGCTCTTCCGACCGGAAGAGATTCATCGTGCTTCAGGCATGGGGGAGTTCTTGGAACCACTTCCAGAAGGGCACAGAAACGTACCCCATCAATCCTTCCGGCTCGGAACGGAGAATCGTCCCATCGCGAATCTCCACCACAATGGGTTGACCACAGTCCAAGCACGGGCAATCCACACGAACCGTTTTGCCAGGGAACAGCCAGCAGACCGCCAGCGATTCGAAACCTCATTGGCCGAACCACTTCTGCTGGCCGTCGATGCTGATTCTGTACTGGGTGGGAAGGTTGTTAAACGGCGCGAACGAGGCAATGAGATTGGTATCCGGAAACAACCATCCGGGAACTCCTGCCGCGAACAGCTCATGCATGGCTTTTCGACCATCTTCCGGTGAGAGCCTCAATTCACTGGCGATCTCAGTGTAATGGGGCGCCTGGCCGGTTTTCACCATGCGCTTCATAATGATTCCGAAGGTCCTGTCCAACATGGTCGGATCACTCATGGCCCGCTACCTCCTTCTAATTGGATGAGTCATGGGTAAGGTGCGTCTCTCGCGCGGTTTGAAAACTCTCATTCCCCTTGTACGATCCGCACGTAAGGGAGCGCGGCGACATTCTCCGGGTGTTCTCATTTGTTGAGAACAGCCCGCATGCTCTCGAGTTGCCTCTTGAGCACTGGTCTATCCGAATCGTATCTCGCTCGAGTCTCTAGCCGGCACTGCGGCAACTGGTCACTGCGCGGCTGAAGTCATCGAACCGTGTTTTCATGAATGAATTGAACCAGCGTTCATAATTGAGTGTTCCTGGATGAGGCCGCATCGTGTGGTCTCGATCTTCAGGACAGGGGCGATACGGCTCTCCTAATTTTTTCAGCCGAGAGCGCGTCAATGCCAACCGTGCCGGAATCATAAACATCCACTGGCTCGAATAGGTTCTCATTATCCGGTACTTGCAGTCAATGTCATCGTTATCGAGCTGAGTGTACAGGGCAGGGGAGCCACTCGGCGGGAACCGGTTTATCTGCCACCGCCAGTGATGAAGGGGACCGCAACCGTTGTACAGAGGAAATTCGAAAAGTCGAGGTTGGAGGCCCGCGCGAGAGCGAGCTTCATAGGCCACGAAATTCACCGCGTCATGATCGGGATGCCCGCCTTCGAAGGCATTGACAAACACCGCGGCCGGCCGCATTTCCGTCATGAAGCGGACCACTCGATCGCACGCGTCTTCCAACGTGTCCAGGAGTCCGAGGTCAGGGAGCCGCAAGAGGTGTACCCGGGATAGAGGAAGCCCAAGGACGGTCATAGCCTGCATCAGCTCGCTCTCCCGGCGTTCCGCGAGGTCGAAGCGGCCTCCTGATGTCACCCACATCCCGTGGAACTCCGATCCGTTGGCCAAGAGTTGTCTCATGGTGCCTGCAATGGCGCATTCGTCATCTGGATGCGCGAACAGAAAGAGACAGGGTTCTCGCTCGAGCTTTATCACATGCTCCCCGACTTGTGGCACCTGCGTCACCGTCGCCGATGCAGGAGGTTGTTTGGTAAGGGGAATTGCGGGCATGAGCGCAAACCGAGCAGGCTCGAAGCCCGGTGGATCGGAATCCGCCCGCAACATCGAAACCGCCTGCCCGTCTCCCCCTCTCTTCCCATCGATCCAACCCCCAATCGAGCATGAGGCCCGCGATGAGGCACAATACCTCACTCGTGAGTCGCCGCGCGGATGACCGCCGCGCCGGTTGAAGCCCACCGCGGCTCAGAGCTTCGCGCACGGAACAGCTTGCGGCCCCGGAGTCGGATGCCGTAGGCACGTTTCTGTGTTGCCACTCGGTGGGCCCGAAAAGATTGCACTTCAGAACCACCAGGGTGAGGTCAACATGCCAGATCGGTCAACTGCCTGCAAGGTATTGCCGTGCACGGGCGGCCCTGTGGCGAAGTTCGCCCTCAGAGCGCCCTGACAATGAGACGCGTCAATGATTCCTCCAGCGGTAATTAGGTGCGCAAACGGCCGTAGTTCACGCTCGCCTCGTTGACAGAACTTCTGCGGCCCATTATAAGTAATCTTAGCTCAT
>JARRRG010000570.1:0-2856 GCA_037380965.1 Deltaproteobacteria bacterium | reverse complement strand
ACAGCAGGCTCAACGCTACAATGACGGAGATGAAGTGTCTCGATCTCATCATTACTCATCCTTTCTGTGGGGGCGCACCGTAAAAAAATACCCCGGCGGTGTAGCAAGTCCGGACGCCGGCCTCGGCATCACGTGAAAACTCTCCTGGAACGATGAGACTGCGACTCCAGGGATGCCCAAAAGTTCGGTCGCAATGCTCCTTCGTCGGCGACGCTCAATCTCATGGGTACGTCCGGCATAAGGTGGCCTGGAGTGGAGAGAGTCTCCCGTCCAATTCCAATCGTATCACAGCCTTGCCGACTACCTCTCAGGCCATCCGAGACGAAGCCACGGAGCTATTCCGCCAGGAACCTTGCTCGCTTTTTGACCGAGGCTCCGAAGCATGCACCAGGGAAATCAATTCTCAATCCGACGATATTTTCGGGAACTGGTCTAATACGCAAAAGATAGGCACACCGTGCATAGGTGTCAATGACCGTCACAGGGGCTCCTGAGTCAGGGCTCAGTCATCGGGGATGATGCGAATGAGCTCGCGTTCGAGTGAGCAGCCGCGCACCAGCCGTTACCGGTCAGATCCGCCGATTACCTTTTCGGCCGCGTTGACAAGGGTTTTCACTGCAAAGATGAGCATTTTGAACCGTTCATCCGCGGTTTGACCGTGGTAGTACCGGTAGTAGATTTGCTGGGCAATTACCGCCAACCTGAAGAGCCCGAAGCAGTAATAGAAATCGAAATGTTCAATCGATCTTCCCGATTGTGCCTCGTAACGTTCCACCATTTCTTTGCGGGTCGGCGCTCCTTCGATGTTGGTGGGCATCATGCGCACAATCTCCATCTCGGGCGGGTCTCCTGGTTCGATCCAATATGACATCGAGTTTCCCAGATCCATGAGGGGATCACCGACGGTGGCCATCTCCCAGTCGAGGACGCCGATGATGCGCATCCGATCCTGTTCGTCGAGCACCACGTTGTCGAAACGGTAATCATTGTGGATGATTGCCGGCCGATCGCTGTCCGGAGGCATCTTTTCCTCGAGCCACGCCATCACCTCTTCACAATCGGGTGCATCATCGGTTCGTGCAGCTCGATAGCGTTTGGTCCATCCCACGACCTGGCGCTCGACATATCCCTCCGGTTTGCCGAAGTCGGCCAGACCGATCTTTTGGTAGTCAACGGCATGGAGCTCCAATTGCACGTCAAGGAGATGCTCGAAGAGTCGCCGGGCCTGCTCCGGGGTGTAGGACAGGCCGAGGGGGAGCTCCTTCCGGAGCACAATGCCGTGAATCCGCTCCATGACATAGAAAGGACAGCCCATGACAGCCGCGTCCTCCGTGTAGACCAGTGGCTCGGGACAGTAGGGAAACACGGGCTTCAAGGCGTTGAGTATGCGGTACTCCCGGCTCATGTCATGCGCGGTCCTGGCCTTGGTGCCGATCGGCGGCCGTCTGAGAACGAGTTCCCGGTCACCAATCGTAACGAGATAGGTGAGGTTGGAATAGCCGCTGGGAAATTGCCCGATCCGGATCTCGCCTTTCAGCTCCGGGATGGAATCCTTCAGAAATGCCTCGACCCTGGACGCATCAAGCTCTTCCCCTTTTCTGACTGCCGATGCCCTGTCCGTAAAATCCATGTCACCCGTGCCTTTGGGACCGTGACGGCCCTATGGTGCGGAGAGCACGAAGGATTCCACCCATTCCAGGAGGAAGTCCGCGTACCCGTCCACTGAAACATTTCTCTTCGCGTATTTCGCCCGCTTCAGGTACCAATCCTGGAGCATGGCCTTGATCACGCTTGCGACCAGCCGATAATCAGTCGGTCGGAAGATCCCGTCCTCTTGTCCCTGTCGGAGAATCTCCGCGAAGATCTTCTCACTGTACAGTTCGCTGTCAACTGCCCTTTGACGTTCTGCTCCGGTGAGGTTTTTAGCCTCCATGTAGGAGAAGTAAAACCAGGGCTGCATGGCCTCGCTCAGATAGAGGTGCGTGCGCAGCGCGGTCCGGAGTCTGGCCGCGGCCTCCCCCTTGAGGGCGATGCGCTGTTCCAGGATGCGCCGGGACGCGGTCCGGCCGTGTCGCTGCAGCATTTCAAGCAGCTCCTCTTTGCTCGAAAAGTACGAATAGAGCGCGCCCATGCTCAGACCGGTCTCCCTGCTGAGATCCCGCATGCTCATGGCTTGAAAGCCTTTTTTATTACTGATCTTGAGGGTCGCGTCAAAAATCTTCTCGAGGTTTTTGACGACGGTTTCCTGCTTCTTCACCCGGATGGTCTTCCGGTTCTCCGCGATGGTTTCCCGATAGAGGTCCTGTCTCGACATCTCGAGAAGTCTCTTGAAATCGCGGTACTTCATCCTGCTTGACCGATTCTTGGCGGGCGGATCGTCACGACCGCTTCCCGCGGAGCTCCCTCAAGATCCTCTTTGCAACGGACACCTTGTGGACTTCGTCGACTCCATCATAGATTCGCGCAGCCCGCTCGAACCGATAGAAAAAGGCAATGAGCGTGTCGTCGGTCATACCCAGACCGCCGTGAACCTGGAGGGCACGATCGACCACTTTCTGAAGAACGTTGGCCACAAAGAATTTGATCAGGGAGATCTCTTCCCTCGATTCCTTGACACCGACATGCTGCATCTTCCAGGCCGCGTGCAGCACCATGAGTCTCGCGGCCTGAATATCCGCGGCGCATTCCGCGATCCAGGTTTGAACAATCTGCTTGTCGGCCAGCATTCTATCCGGGGCTATCACCCGGTCCAGCGCTCGCTCGCACATGAGTTTGAACACGCGGTTGCAGATGCCGATCCACCTCATGCAATGGTGAATTCTGCCCGGCCCGAGCCGCTCCTGAGCCATGACAAAC
>JARRRG010000569.1:0-2858 GCA_037380965.1 Deltaproteobacteria bacterium | reverse complement strand
GGAGACCCTCTCCCCTCCAAACCACCCCATCGTTGACCCAAACTCTGGTTGCAGTTCCAACACATTGGTCGAAATCGGTCATAAATTCTGGCAACCGCTATGACGTACGTGTTTGTCAGCGCCGAATCTTTTTCACGGCCGGGTCGATCCCTCATCCCGGCTGAGGCGTACGGCACTCGGAATGGCGGGCTCTTCATCTTTGAACGGAGAGCGCGGATTCAACCTTTGAAGCCATCTCTTCAAGGTTCTTCAGGTAATCCGCTCCCAGGGGGTCGAGGGAAACAACCGCGCCTCCAATGGCTTTGGCTACGGTTTCTGCATTTCTCCGGTCGAACTGGGGCTGCATGAAAATTACACGTGCGCCGGATTCTTTGGCCTTGTCAATGAGCGTTGCCAATTGCCTCGCGCTGGGTTCCTTGCCTCCGGTTTCCACCGCCACCTGCTTGAGGCCGTACCGGTCCGCCAAATAACCGTACGCGGGATGGAACACGAATAATTCCTTCCCTTTCACCGGAGCCAGCGCTTTCCCTACCCTCGCATGCACTCGATCCAGATTATCCTGGAATCTTTTCAAATTCTTCTTATAAATCCCGGCGTTCTTCGGATCGAGTTTGCTCAGGGCATCACAGATCGTCTTGGCTTGCGTCTTCACGAGAATCGGATCAAGCCAGATGTGGGGGTCCCGCGCGCCGGCTGCATGGGTCTCATGTCGCTCGCCCGCCCGGTCTGGATGCATTTTTCGGAGCTTGATTCCCTTTCGTGTATCCACCATGGTCAAGCCCTTGAACATAGATTCAATCTTTGGGATCAGGGAATTCTCAAACGGAACTCCTATCCTGAAAAACACCCGAGCTTTTGAGAGCTCCGCCATCTGTCGAGGCGTCGGTTCGTACGTTGCCGGAGAGCGGCCTGGCCCCACCAGCACGCTCACATCAACACGATCGCCTCCGATCCGCTCCACGAAATATTTCTGCGGCACTATGCTGACAAATGCTTTGAGCTTGGCGGGACTCTCCTTACCGAGGCATGAAGCTGTCCCCGTCAATCCGACGATGAGGATTACACTCAAGATAAGTAAACGGCATTTCATGTGGGCACATCTCCGAGTATCGGGCCGTGGTCCGGTCTGAAGCGGTTCGAGTCTCCGTAGTGGTCCGCGTTGACACCCGGCCTGCTTGCGGGCTATGTATTACTATGTATTACCACCGATCCCTATATTACCCTCTCAGGACTGACTGTCAACATCTTTTTGGCGCCGCCACTCCCGCTATCCCGGTCCGTTCAGCTCCGTCACCCGCTGACAAAACGCGACCACGGTTCCAGCAATGCCCATCCTCAAGCACAAATCACGGAGAAACGGAAATACGCGAAGTTGACCAATTGACCACCCTGTGGCACAAGAATACAGAGGATATTGTTACTCTCATTGGGATCCCTCAGGAAGGAGAGAATTATGGCTCATTGCACCGAGATGAAAGTTGATCAGATATGGCGTTGCGATGCCTGCGGTCTTGAGATCAAGGTCGTCAAAGAATGTACGTGCAGTGACGATCCATCTTCTCCAAACGCATGCCCCTCGGATGCGGTTCTCATGTGCTGCGGCAAGCCTCTTGCGCTCAAAGGGTAGGCAGCGGGTGGAATTCCGATCGAGCAGACAAACCGGCAGAGATTGATAACTGACTTCCGCCCGGTCACCAGCGGTTTCATGCACGATCCGGCAGGGCTTCTCTTCGGCCATTGGGAGCGCTCGATACTCTGTCAAGGAACAGAGCGCACCTCAGGGGATGGCTTTGCCTAACGCCCTTTGATATGCGCGGATTGACCGGACACCGGTCATGCCATCGAAATTTTCGGTAGGACGACGTACGTGCCGGTGGCGCGTCCCACCAGGACGCCGTTGTTGTCATAGAGATCCATCTCGGCCACGTCGAGCCGTTTTCCCGACTTGATCACCCGGCCCCGAGCCTGAAGTGATGTCTGCCGAGCCGGCTCGAGGAAATGAATTGAGAGCTCTGAGGTGGTCACCCAGCTAGAAATGTCGTGCATCGCGGCTGAAGCAAACCAGCCTGCGATATCGAGCATCGTGGCATAGACCCCTCCGTGAATGGCGCCCATGCTATGATCCAGATTCGGGTTGTAATCGAGATCGATGGTGGATTCGTTGTCAGAGGAAAAGGAAAGCTTCATACCGAAGTAGCGTGCGATTGGCGATCTCTCCGTAAACAACTGAATGAGTTCCGTTAATCGTTCCTCAGTCATGACGATTCGTCTCCGCACCTCCGGGTGGCGCCCGCGCGGTTTAGCTGTTCCACACGCGCGAATCGTTGCAAGGTCAGCCGGAGAGCCTCAGGTGGCAGGCCCCGGAGGCTCTTTTGACCGGCCCCCACTTGATGTAACACTTTTTGCGAGAGAGTTGGAGCGTTTTATGCCTCATTCGGTCGCGGTCCAACCTGCTCGAACATGCAGCAGAAGTCCGTGGAACAGGACAAATTCTCGCGCGGTACCCCTTACGGTCTGGAGCCGTCACCCTGCTCCATTGATGAAACTCCACATTCGTGACGCGAGTTGTGGTACATATTCTCGTTTAAGGTCACACGATCGGCGCGTCAATGCCCCTTGAATTTCGGAGGAGATGTCTCCGCCTCTTCGCACCAATGGGAGGAGGGAACGGGGAATCGAGGAATCGCCCGCGGCGTTGAGCCACGCAGGACGGGAGGGCAACCGACGCCGGAGAGTGCCACCGCCCGGACGCGGCAAAGACCGTCATGCCGGTCCGTGAAACCGGTAAGGACAGGGGGGCGGAGCCATACGCGGGCTCGAAAAACAATCTGTCCCATGATGTGTAATGAGAAATCCAC
>JARRRG010000568.1:0-2864 GCA_037380965.1 Deltaproteobacteria bacterium | reverse complement strand
GCAGGACAGTCCTCGTTCCCGGCCGTGTACTCACTGGAGCGCGACGGCAGGCACGCGTCATCGCGGCATGCGACCGATGATCGAAACGTGCACGATGAAGGGACCGCCATGCGAGGCACAGGCACAGGACGAGCAAGCCACGGAAAGCGTGTACGTGGCAGCCAATTCCTTGAACCTCGATCGTGCATCACTCCCGTGACTTCCGATCGGTCCGGCAGACGAGAACATTGCACGCTCAGCGAGCCCAGGCCGTTCTCGAGCCTTCCGCGCAGCAGGGATTCTTTCAGGACCCGGCTAATACTTGATCGCTACCTGCCCACCGATGTCGCCGGCTTCAATGGTGCCGAGGTGAGCTCGAGCGGCGATCATCTTTTCACAATGCTCGAGCGTCACTCCAGTGTAGTCCTTACCGTGCAGAAAGTCGCAGAGTGATTGTGCCGTTACGTTGGGATCATTAAACACCCGGAGGAACTCGTCCCTTATCGGCGAGTCTTTCTTGCTTGCATCCTGGACGAAATCCAGAAAATCTCCTCCCATAATCCACTCCTCCTTTTCTTACAGGCCATTCGCCGTCCTGATTGTTGCTTCGCTCTCCGTCGTTCCGTTCCGGAAGCTTCATTGACTCGAGGCCGGGCCCGAAGAGCTCGCACTTGAAACCCATGACCGTTCGCACCGGTCTTTCCGCGTAGGAAGCGGGATGTGACGGTAAAAGGTCACCCATAGGATGAAGCCCTCGCCAGTACTCTTCTGCAGTAGGGGACCTGCGGATACATGTCCCTGTACCATTCCGAAGGTTGCACCAACCCCCCGTTACAGCAAAGATCGGCGTAAACGCAATTCGTGCACATTACTCGATCCTGCGACACCGCACGGGCGTACTCATCCGAGTTGATAATGCTCGGAAGAATACCCGGTTCGTAAACACCAAAATGGTTCGTTGTCGAATGAGCGAGTGTGATACGCAGATCCGCGGTGATCATCAGGCTTCCCGGCTGGTACAGGGGAGGAGACGGAGGCATCGGGTGCATCTTGAGAAGCGTGGAGACAACCGTAGCCAGGGGATTGTTCAACACGTCCACGTTCAAGCCGTACAGGTTGAGAAGCGAAACCATCCGGACGACTCTGAGAAAATCATCAGGGCTCAGCACCTCTTTTGATAGATCAAATACGTCTCCCGGCACTCGGATGAGCTGAATAAAACTGAGCCGCCTTATGTCGGGAAAGGCGCTGAAAAGGTCTCCTGCAAAGCGCGGCAGTTCCGGAATGAGCCTTCTCCCGACTGTGGTGAATATATGGACGGGAAGGCCCGCGCCCATTGCCTTGTCAATACCCTTCAGGGCCCGGTGGTACGATCCTTTTCCGCGCATGGAGTCGTGAAGTCGTCTCGGTCCCTGAAGACTCACTGAAACGGCAAGATCACGGTACGCCGCAAGCTTACGACTCACGTCACCTGTCAGCAATGTCCCGTTGGTATTCAAAAAGGCTGTCTGATATCCGAGGGCAAAGGCGTAATCGAAGATGCCCGGCAAGCCATCCCACAGGAGCGGCTCCCCTCCTGTTACGTGAAGGTGCCTATAACCTGCGTCGTACCCCTCCCCAACCAGCGTCCGGACGAGATCGGGTGCGAGACTTCTCCTCTCCCTGCCGCGGGCGCGGACAAAGCAGTGAGAACAGGAGCTGTTGCAACGATTTGTTACCTCGACACTGAGGCAATCACTTTGAGGGCGGAACGATTTCCCATTTTCCATTGTCCTCTTCCTCAGTGTTGCCGCTCTTCTCGAGAGGATGCGCAAGGCGCCGAAATTCCCTTGCAAAACCTGTGATGTTGTGAGCCTCGGCAAGAGACGCGGCTGTCTCCAATTCAGCGCAAATTCTCTCTTTGATTTTGTCGATGAGCAGGTGTTCCAGGATGTGGTCAAGGATGGCATGTGTCGCGTCTTCGGCCGCAGCTCGGCTTCGCATGCCGTGCCGGTTCCAGCGATTCCTGACCTTTTGCGGGAGACAAAGATACAGTGCGGAGTGCGACCCCGTTTCGATATCCTCGCCAATATCCCGGATGTCATCGAGAAGCCTCCAGGCAATACCGAAGGAACCATAGGCGAGCTCGATGTCTCTCGTGAAATCCGACATCCCGGTCATCTTCATGCAGAGGAGTATGGGGGCGATCATACCGATGGCCATCTGCCTTCTGAAACGCTCGCAGTAGTCATCGAGTGATTTCAGTCCGTTTGAATCCTGCATACTCGCATAGTATTCATCAATGAAACGTCGGACCGTTTTCCGACCTGCCGGAACGCGGCCGGCCATAGTGCGGAAGGCACGATTCATGAGCGTCCAGGCCTGGCTTCTTAAGAGCAGCGTCAGAGCGGAAACGGAAACCTGACCATCGGTGAGATGATCGTCCAGGGAATGCAGAAACATCGCCATGGATTGGGCTGTCACGGCATTTGCCACATCCCGGTCCGTCAATCGTTCGGTGGGGAGCGAGTCAGCATGGCTGAGCCAGTAAAGGATGGACCATGCAGGTGGATAATAATTGGCAAAGAAATCCAGCTCGTCTCCCGGCATCACTCCTGAATACTGCATAACGAAAAGCATCGAGTTGGTCCGAACCGACTCAGGCAGGGATCTGCAAAGGGAGATGATTTCTTTGCTGAACCGCCGGCAAAAGTCGCTCTCGTTTTTCGAAAGCTCACCTTTACCGAAGTCCATGGTGCTGCAATAAAGCAGAAAGTCCCTGATGCCGGTTTTCTTTGACGACATGGTAAGATTCTTGTCTTTCCATCACCAGACTTCAGAGATCAGGTGATTCGAGTCTTCTTTGGGAGAGCGTCGATTTCAGATGCTCCAGATCGTGGTGGAGC
>JARRRG010000567.1:0-4472 GCA_037380965.1 Deltaproteobacteria bacterium | reverse complement strand
AGTTTGTTGGAGCTTGCTCCCCCACTGATCATGGGATACTTGTTCTTCTCCGCAACCGCGCTCCCCGCGAAGACCAGGCTGCTGCCGTACCCTCCCAGAAGGAGATCCACCTTGTCACTCACAATCAGCTTTTCCACGAGTTTGGCGCTGGTAGGAGGGCTGCTCTTGTCATCGTAGAAAATCAGCTTCACCGGATGTCCGTTGATCCCTCCCTTGGCGTTGACCTTCTCCATCCAGAGTGTGTACGCATCTTTTACCAGATTGCCGGCCTTGCCGAAGATGCCGGTCAGCGGCACGGACACGCCGATCCGGAATGGTTCCGCCGCATTCGCGACCACAGCAAAAGCCAAGACGACGCATAGAGCGACGGCGACCCACCCTACCCTCATAGCTCTTCGATACATCTGCATCCTCCTTTGGTTTTGGAACTCACGCGGGAGCAGACGGGACGCACCCGACTGCTGACATGGTCCTCCTGCCCTGTTCGGTCGCCTAAAAGGTGGGAGGACTGATCACCCACACTACGACCGTTTCACTATCCTTGGGGTTGGTCCAGCTATGCGGCTCCGAAGAGTTGTAGTAAAAACTCTCGTTCTCTCGCACCCGATAAGTCGTTCCGTTCAAATCGATTTCCAGTTCCCCCTTCAGCACGATGCCGAATTCTTCCCCCACATGACTGTACAGACCGTGAGACCCCCCTCCCGGCTGGATTGTCGTGAAGAAGGGATGCATGCGCTTGTTCGCCGGATTCCTGACCAGAGACTCAATCTTCGCATTCCACCGCTTCAGCGTCAGGGTAACCCGTTGGTCCGGAGAGAGGACCACTGGCTCATTGTTTTCGGATTCAACAAAGAAATCGGTGATCTTGGTGTGAAGAGCCTGGGCTATCTTCTTCAACGATGAAATGGAAGGAGAGACCCGACCTCGCTCCACCTGCGAAAGGTACGCGTCTGTGCATCCCACCTTCTCACCCAGTTGTTTCAACGTGAGACGATGTGCTTTCCGGTGCGCCCTGATGCGGCGACCGATATCAATTTCCACTGCCATGAGGCAGTCTTCCCTCTCCCCAGCAAAAAATTAAGTATTTTTTGATAAATGAAGCATAATTTTATTTTCGGGGCGTGTCAACTCCTTTTTTCCCATCCAGGACCCGATCTCTCTTACGCGTTGCCCCGCTGGCGGCGGGGTTCTCCGCCAGGAACCGGGTCTATCCCGAGACGCCGAGGTATTCGCTCATAACTCCTTTATTTCCCCGCAGATCTTCCACCCCTCCGTCATAGACGATTGTCCCTTTGTCCATGACATAGACTCGATCGCTCATATCGAGGGCAAACAGGGCATTCTGTTCCGTCAGCAGGATGGTGAAATTGTCTTCTTTCAGCTTCTCGATCTGGTTCTTGAGCATGTCCACGACAATGGGAGCGAGCCCCGTGGTCAGCTCGTCGAGCAGCAAGAGTTTCGGATCTCCCATCAGAGAGCGGGCGATAGTGAGCATCTGTTGCTCCCCGCCGCTCAGGGTGCCGCCCATGCGATTCTCCATGTCTTTCAGCCGTGGAAAGAGGCCGTACATGCGCTCCAGGGCTTCGGAAAGCTGGGGCCGATTCTTCTTTCGACCGCCGAGCTCGAGGTTGTCTCTCACGGATAACTCGTCGAAGATCAGGCGATTCTCGGGCACGAATCCCACGCCGAGTCGAGCAATCTGGTACGGTTTCTTGCCGCGCAAATCCACCCCATTGAAGCTCACACTCCCCGTGCGGGGCGGGTTAAGGCCGATGATGCTCGAGAGTGTGGTAGTCTTCCCTGCCCCATTTCTGCCCAGGAGACAGACGACTTCCCCCTGCTCGAGATAGAGGGATACGTCGAAGATGGCATGAAAGACATCATAAAAGGTATTGATACGCTGTACTTCCAGAAACATCACGCCTCGCCCAGATATACATCCCGGACTCGCTGGTTTTGCCGGATCTCCTCTGGAGATCCCGACGCAATGACGAGTCCGAAGTTCATGACGGTGATGTGCGACGAGACTGAAAAGACCATATCCATTTTGTGTTCGGTAAACAGAACGGTAATGGATGTGTCCTCGTTTATTTTTCGGATCAGCTCGATGGTGCTCGCGGTCTCCGTCGGCGACATTCCGCAGGTCGGCTCATCAAGGAGAATGAGATCGGGCCTGGTTGCCAACACAATGCCCAGCTCGAGTCGTTTCCTGTCTCCCGCGGAGAGCACTCCTGCCGGCTCCTCCGCCTTGCCAAGCAGGTCCACCATTGTCAGGAATTCCTCAGCCTCTTTCCGGCCCAGTGGTTTCGCCTCCGAAAAGAGGCTCAATCCCTTGCCCTGAGTCAGGAGCACCGTGGCCTGTATGTTTTCGAAAACCGTCAGCTTGGGAAAAATGTTGGTCACCTGAAAAGATCGCCCCATTCCCCGCTTCACGATCCTGTCCGGGGAGAGGCCGGTGATGTCTTTCCCTTTGAAAAACACTCGTCCCCCATCGCACAGATAAAATCCACTGATGAGGTTGAACAGCGTAGTCTTGCCCGCGCCGTTGGGACCGATGACACTGAAAATCTTGCGGTCTTCAACACTCAGATCGACGCCGCCAACGGCTGTGACGCCGCCAAAGGATTTCCGTAAGCCTTTGATCTCCAGGATTGCCATCTATGCGCGTGTCCTTTTTGCCAGACCCTGGATCTTTTCGCTGATCAAGCCTCCCACGCCCACGGGAAAAAAGAGAACGATAAGGACGAGCGTAATGCCCAAAAAGAGGCCCCAGTATTCGGTGTACGACGTGAGAAAGGAGTTGAGGAGCACCATGATGCCCGCGCCGAGGGCCGGCAGAAGAGCACATCCGGCGACAAGGACGTTTCCAGGAAAACATAGAGTGCACCCGCCCCTCCGGAGAAAGAAGCTGATATGACAAATGCAATCAAGCGGTAGTTGTTTACATTCATGCCAATGAAGCTCGACCGCTCGGGATTCTCCCGCAGCGTTCTCAGCATGAGCCCAAAGGGAGATCTGACAATTCGCCACAGGATATAGAAGCAGATGAGCGTGACGGCCAGGGCAAAGAAATAGTAATTCACGTAGGTGTCCAGGGTGGAGAGCATTTCGGGCACAGGTATCCCCTGTATCCCGTCGTCCCCATACGTGAAGCTGCGCCACTTGTACACGAGGATGTAGAGCAATTGGGCAAAGGAGAGCGTCAGTGTCGCGAAGTAGAATATTCCACGTATCCGTACGCTGAAATACCCCATAAACAGGCCCACGAGCGCCGCGGCCGCGGGCGCGGCCAGAAACGCCAGTGCGGGTGGGCACGACGTCTTGACCAGCAGCAGAGCGCACGTGTATGCCCCGCTGCCGAAGAAGGCCGCGTGGCCGAAGGACATCATGCCCCCGTACCCGAGAACCAGATTGAAGCTCATGGCAAAGAGGGCCCATACGATGATCTTTATGGTCAGGTAAAGGTAGTACTGCGAAAGCTCCCGTTCGACGAAAAAAGGGAGTCCTATGAGGATGACGGCTGCGATGAGCCCGACGGCAAATTTTCCCCCGGAGAAGTTCCTCATCGGGACCGACCCCTTCTAACGGACCGACTTGCCCAGAAGGCCGGAAGGCCGAAAAATAATAATCAGGGCAGCCAGAGCAAAAAGAAACGCCATGGCATATTTTTCCAGAACGAGGATGCCGAAGGCATAGGTTTGTCCCGTGATTAGAGCTGCCAGCAGCGCTCCCCAGACATTACCCAGCCCGCCTATGATGACGACGAGAAAACACTCTATGATGATGTTAATGTCCATGCCGAGGGCGAGGCGAATCGTGGGAGCGATCACCACTCCCGCGAATCCTGCGAGCCCGGTGGCAATCACGAAGACGACGGTGAAGAGAGCTCCCACATTGTAGCCGAGCATCTCCACCATCTCCCCGTGCTCCGCGGACGCTCGCATGAGCTTGCCAAGCCTCGTCATCCTGAGCAGGAGCCACATTGAGACGGCCACCGCGAAGCCTGCTCCGATAATAAAAAAGTAATAGACGGGAAAGGTCTGACCCAGAAATGACACCGACCCTGTCAATTGCGGGGCCATGGTGACAATCCTCAGATCCGATCCCCAAAAGAATCTTATCGCGTCATTAAAAATAAAGATAAGCGCATAGGTGAGAAGGATTTGAAGAAGGTGCTCCTTCTCGTAAATCCTTCTGAGAAGAACAAATTCCACGATCCCCCCAACCCCTGCCACGGCAAGAGGAACGACAAGCAGCGCCACCCAAAAGCCATTGCCAAAAGCTCCGAAAAGATGCGTCAGTGAGTAGGCCATGTAGGCTGCCAGCATATAGAAGGAGCCGTGCGCGAAGTTGATCACCCGCATCACCCCGAAGACAAGGGTCAGGCCCGAGGCCAGCAAGAACAAAATGATGCCGCGACACAGCCCGCTGATGAGCTGCACGAAGAGGATCGATGGGTCGAATTGCATGCG
>JARRRG010000566.1:0-2870 GCA_037380965.1 Deltaproteobacteria bacterium | reverse complement strand
TTCCCGAACGAAAGAGCTCTCTCCAATACTCATAGTAGGCACTGAGATCCTCCTGCTTGACGAATCGGGACAAAGGACGGTGAATGAGGAAAGCTCGCTCCACACCCAGCAGTCGGGATCCGGTCAGGTTTATTTGCTTAATGAGCCCCTTGTCGCTCAGCGTGAGATATCCCACGGGCGCGAAGTCGTACAGATCCGTGTAACGATCCCTTGATTCCTCAACCTCGACTCGGGCGCGACGCAGCTCCTCATTCTGGATGTCAAGCTCTATTTGGTGAACTCTCAGCTCATGCACGAGCCGGCGCAGGTCCTCGGAAGGAAGTTGAGACAGGTCGTTGTCTACCGGCACTTCCTTTGAAAGAGCTTGCTCCGCGCGCTCGCGTAGACGGCGCAGCCTGGACGGCCGATCAGTGCTTCCTGCCATTGGCTTCGTCCTCATGTTTGAAGATGGCGGAGTTCGGTGACATGTTCCGGAGCCGAACGAGTGTCTTGCGGCCGGACCGATTCAGGTGAAACCGCTCGGAAACAGCTTCATCTGAAGAAAGAGTACGCCCAAACAACCGATCCACCGGAACAAGCATCAGGACGCTTTGGCAGTACGTGGTCGTTTGAACGTGTCGGTCAGCGATTTCACAAGCCCTCGGCCGGCCGAGCATAAAGACTGTCTCAGCCGAATCCTTTCTTCTCGAGAGCGGGGAAACCGGAAAGAATGAACGGTTCTCTGAATGCAATCGTTGACGAAGAGTGCGGCCGGCACACGCAGCAATGCTTCGAGCGCGAGAGGGGGAACTCCCTATGAAAACCATGAACAGTGATTGATCCCCCAGCCCACGCAGTGAGGTTCAACCTCTATTCTCCGGTCTTTTGCGAGCCCGGACCCGCTGCGGCGGCAATCCGGCTGAATGGTGGTTGCCGTAATCCTTGATATCACCATTCATCCATGTGTCAGGTCGTCCGCGGAGTCCCACAGGACTCTCGAAGAGAAGGGCATACCCGTATGATGAGTCCTTGCCTTCTTATCTGTCAAGGCTTTCCTCACCTTCCTGCGGCGGAGATTTCGAGAACCGAGACTATCGGCTCCGGCAGCGTTGTTGGCGACCTCCATTATGCACGATCCGCGGAAGATGCTATCATCGCTTGACGAACCGCAGACACGGCGGTCTTTCACTGCACAAGCGGAACATCTTTCTGGGGCAAGAGATGATTGCTCTCACCGGCGTTTGCAGTGTATTCCCATAGACGAGTAAGCAGTTCGGTTTGATCGAGGGATGCGATGATATGGTTCCAGATTCTCGTTTTTCTGTTCTGCCTTGGGGCTCTGTTCGCGTACGTGGACGAGCGGTTTCTCCATCTTCAGACGACGGTCGGCGTCATGGTGCTGGCCATGATCGCCTCTTGTGTAGGCTATTTCCTTGATGAGCTCGGGGTGATTTCATGGCACTCCATCTTGATGGAGTTTTGGGAGGAATTCGATTTCAGTTCAGTTCTCCTCAAAGGATTGCTCTGTTTCTTTTTATTTGCCGGCGCGCTTCATATTCCTATCAAGAGCTTGGAGAAAGACAAGTGGATGATTCTTGCCCTTGCCGTGCTCGGCACCTGTATCTCCACCTTCGTAGTCGGCATCGCGGGATGGGCCGTCCTGGGTCTGATAGGTGTGGAGATCAGCTTTCTCTATATGCTTCTCTTCGGCGCCATCATTTCACCGACGGACCCAATTGCCACGCTGGCCATCCTGAAGAATGTGGGACTTCCCCAACGGTTGGAAACGGTCATCAACGGGGAATCATTGTTTAACGACGGCGTTGCCATGGTGCTCGTTACGGTGATTTCCGGCTTGATTTACGCAAGCTCCACTCATCCATCCCTCGCCAACGTCACGCTGATGTTTGTTCAAGAGGTCGCGGGAGGCGGCATCCTGGGGATCGCGGTGGGACTGATCTGCAACTTCATGCTCCGCGGCGTGCGACAGCATTCATCGGAGGTGCTGATAACACTGGCAGCGGTAACCGGCGGCTTTACCCTCGCCCAATACCTCGAGGTTTCGGGTCCGATCAGCATCGTGGCGGTTGGTTTGGTCGTCGGGAATTTCAGTCGTGTGGAGACCGGTGAAAACGGAGCTCGCACAGACCTCGATGTGTTCTGGAAGATGATCGATGAGATCCTGGATATTGTCCTGTTCGTCCTCATAGGAATGCTGGTCGTGATCCTCTCTCCAACAATCCTCTCGGCGGCAGCCGCGGTGATTATGGTGCCAATTGTCCTTTTCGCCCGGTGGATCAGCGTCACCGCTTCCATTTTACTGCTGAAAATTCATGAGCGCATCGGGCACAGACTCTGGAATGTTATCAAACTCCTGTCCTGGGGCGGCCTTCGCGGGGGATTGCCGCTGGCATTGGCGCTATCATTGAACTCCGGCGATGACAGGGACTTTATTCTCGTCATAGCGTACGCGGTGGTGGCTTTCTCGGTGATCGTGCAGGGTCTCACCATCGATCGGCTCTTCACCAAGGAAGAACTGGAGAAAATGGCGGCATCGTGAAAGCTCGTCAATCAAATCCCGTTCTCCATCAAGAAGCGCAGTGAGCAGCGAGCCCATCGCTTCAAATGGTCTCTCGAGGGAAGGTGTGGGCCGTTTAATGTAGGCCTGACGTACGGAACATGACACCGGAGCCAAGAGGCTGTTGTTGCGAGGAGTAAGAAATGTCTTGACGTTTGTATATTTCATGATATCATGAAGTAATGATGCACGGTGAAGAGAATGAGAGGGCCGCTATGACTTCAGAAAAGATCACAGAGAGAGCATGCTGCGCACCGAAACCCAATCTGAATGAACGCAGGTTACTGGAACCACACCAGGCCGCAAACCTCGA
>JARRRG010000565.1:0-2874 GCA_037380965.1 Deltaproteobacteria bacterium | reverse complement strand
CCGGTGCTCCACTGTTGGGCCTGGTGTGAATCCGTAATGAGAAGGAGCTGGGAACAGATCGAAACGGTGGAGACATGGCGTCCTACTCCTGTGCATCATTCTGTTTTCCGTTTTTCGATGGAACGGGCAATTGAACGCAAAAGGTTGCGCCTTTTCCGACAGTGGACTCAAGCCAGATTCGCCCCCGCAGTGATTCGACCGACCTCTTCACAATGGCCAGCCCGATGCCGGTGCCCGGATATTCGTCCTCGCCGTGCAACCGTTGAAAGAGGTTAAAGATCTTCTGGTGGCATTCAGAAGGAATACCGATGCCGTTGTCGGCCACTCGAACAACAACATGGTCGCCCTCCTTCTCGTAGCTGATGGCCACTTTCGGCCTCACCTTCGGACGCCGGTACGCGAGAGCATTGTCGATCAGGTTTGCAAAAATCTGAAACAGCACCGTTCGGTCCCCGGACACGACCGGCAGTTTCTTGGGTATGCTGATTTCGGCATTCGCCTGACTGATGCGGTCGGAAAGGTCTTCAAGAACCTGCGCCAGCACTGACCTCAGCGGTATCTCCTGACGGCGCTTCGCCCGGAATCCGACACGGGAATATGCGAGCAGGTTATCGATCAGTCGATCCATATGATGGCTGGCTTTGATGATGTTCTCCAGATAATGCCGGCTCTCCTCGTTCAAATGTGTCCGATGTCGTCTCGCGATGATCTCGGAGAAGCCGGTGATGGACCGAAGCGGGGCCCGCAAGTCGTGCGAGACAGAGTAGGTAAACGATTCGAGCTCCCGGTTCGCGGCCTCGAGATCCGCGGTGCGTTCTCGAACGCGTTCCTCGAGCTCTTCGGTGAGCTGCTTGATCTCCTCCTCGGCCATCTTTCGTTCGATCACTTCCCGGTAGAGTTTTTCGTTCGCCCTGACCAGTGCGGTAGTACGCTCCTCCACACGCTTTTCAAGCTGGTCGTGCGCAGCCTGAAGCGCTTCCTCCGCGCACTTGCGGTCGGTGATGTCGCTCACACAGGCCAGCGCTCCCGCAAATTGTCCCTCGTCATCGATGATCGGCGACCCAATGATCGCGGCGTACACCGGGGTGCCGTCTTTTCTGAGAAACTGGAGGTCGGCCTGATCTCGCAGGCCCTGCCGGCGACGTTCCAGGTATCCGCCGGCCCGCGCCCGGGCTTCTTCGGCCAAAAAAGTGAAGACCGGCTGGCCGAGCATTTCTTCAGGAGCGTATCCCAATATCTCTGCCATTCGCGGGTTGACGAAGGTGGTCCGGCCTTCAGTGTCTACCGCCCAGATGCCTTCCTGGGCATTTTCAATGAGCGCGCGATACTTTGCTTCACTTCTGCGCAGGGCATCTTCCATGCGCTTGCGTTCGCTGATATCCCTGAAAATTGCGAGCTTGAGTATGCTTCCGTCGGGGTTCCTGAGGGGGGTCCCGATAACATCGTATGTTTTGCCGGTCCTGGAAAAATTCCGTTCCCAGCGACCCTTTTTCCCTGCAAGTATTTCATAGTCATGGCACCAGGGACACACGACGTCCCGTGCGTGAAGATACTCATGACACTTGCGGCCCCGCCACGGTCCAAAGTCACGCTCAATGGCACTGTTCACATACTGGATGTCATATTCTTGATTCGAGATGTATACCCCATCCGGCATCGCATCGAGGATGTTGACGAGGTTGTCCCGCTCGGTCCTCAGCGCGTCCTCGGCCTGCTTGAGGTCGCTGATATCCGATACCGCGGTCTGACATATCAACCCTTGACCGGGACCGTTTCGGGCCATAGCACTTTCCAGCCGAGCATGGAACCTGCTGCCATCTTTTCGTGCCAGCTCGATTTCGCATGTCCTGGCTGTCCGGGACTCGAAGACCTCCTTGAAATGGAAATGGAATGCACCCTGACTCTCTGGCGCGACGAAAAAGAGGAAGGGAGTGTTGATCAGAAACGCGCGCTCCAGGCCGAGGAGCCTCGTTGCGGTAAGATTCACCTGCACGATCAGCCCGGCGTCATCCAGCGTGAAATAGCTGACCGGAGAGAAATCATATAAGTCTGCATAGTTGTCCCGGGAGTCCTCGAGCTCCGCCTGGATGCGGCGGAGCTCCTCGTTTTGCATCTCCAGTTCAATCTGGTGGACCTGCAAGTCGTGAACCAGGCGCCGTGTCTCTTCGGGGGAAAGCGCTGATACTTCATTGATCTCTTCGAGTCCCCTCTGAACCGCCTGCTCTGCTCGCTCACGCAATTCCGCAATGCTGTCCCGAGTATCCTTGTCCGGTTTCATGATTCGCCCTTCGCGATCAAAGACTGAAAAACCTGCGCGTCAATGTGGCCGGTGCGCCCGACCAGTCACTGTGTCTAACATTCCACATACACACCACGTCACAGTACCAGCGCCGTACCCCTTCGAAGTCACCGTTTCGCTCGTGACGCCACGGGCGGCAATGATTACCAATTGTGTCGGTCAGCTCGTGCATGCCTCCTTGTCCGCTATCGCCAACGCATTCATCGAGGCCGAGGCTGACACCGGATGCACGCGGGCGAGGCAATCACGCCTTTTCGCGGTGGGTAATGTCCTCCATAGCGAGAAGGATCATCTGTCCTTTTCCCCCCTCTCTTTGCAACCGCCGCGCGTTCAACAGCATGACCCTCTTTCCGATCCGTTCGAACTCATGCTCCACTTTGAAATCTTCAACTTCCTCCTTCTCCGGGAGAACCTGGTTGAGCAGCCTTCGGAGCTCTGGAATGTCCCATTGCCGGTTACCCAGTTCATAGAGCAGCCTTCCCTCCGTCTCTTCCTTTGTCACCGCGAACGTCTTGTAGAAGGAACGATTGGCCGAGACCACACGTATGCTCTCATCGAGAACCACTAACGGCTCG
>JARRRG010000564.1:0-2877 GCA_037380965.1 Deltaproteobacteria bacterium | reverse complement strand
TGCAGCGAGCAGTGACTCCATTCAATCACACCGCCCCACTGCCCGCATCCGCGGACGGTCTTGAATTGGTGGGACCTTTCCGGCCCACTCGGCTCCGAGTCGAGTCGGAGCACGGGCCCTGGTCCCGGTACGATCGTTCTGTGTAGAGAACCGGCTGTCCGGCCGACAGCCTACCTGCTGCGCGCCCGAGAGTCCTCTGGATCTCCGACGCGGAGAAAAAACTCTTTTTCATTTCCCTGGGAGCTGACCGTTGGGAACTCCTGACATCTTCGCCGGCACGAGCTAACTCCGAAGCTCGGGTATGTTCGCATACTGGTCCAGCGCCTGGGGGTTTGCCAGCGCATCCTTGTTGGTCACGGGTTTGTCTTCCAGAACGTTCTTGACCGCGAGTTCAACCTTCTTCCCGTTCAGGGTCACGGGGATGTCAGTCACCGGGAGTACTTTGGCCGGAACGTGACGAGGCGTCGTGTTCTCTCGGATATTCTTCTTGATCTTCTTGATCAGCTCCTCATTCAGTTCCACCCCCGCGGCCGGCTTCACGAAGAGGATGACCCGCACGTCATCCTCCCAGTTCTGGCCCACCACGATACTGTCCTCGATCTCATCCATGGCTTCGACTTGTCGATAAATCTCGGCTGTCCCGATGCGCACCCCCGAAGGATTCAGCGTGGCGTCCGAACGGCCGTAAATCTTGACGCCGCCGTGCCCGGTCATCTCCACGAAATCGCCGTGGGCCCAGACATTGGGATAGGTCTCGAAATAGGCGGCCTTATACTTGGACCAGTCAGGGTCTTGCCAGAAACAAACCGGCATGGAGGGGAAGGACGCGGTGCACACCAGCTCTCCCTGCATGCCCCTCACCGGTTTCCCGTCCGGTCCGAACGCGTCGATCTTCATCCCCAGACCCGGCGTCTGAAGCTCGCCCTCCCAAACGGGAATAATCGGGCAGCCCAGCGCAAAGCACGAGATGATGTCCGTCCCTCCGGAGATGGAGGCAAGGTCGAGGTCGTCATTTATCTGCTCGTACACGAAGCGGAAGCCTTCTTCCGACAGCGGTGAGCCCGTAGAGCACATCGCCTTGAGACGTGAAAGATCGTATTGCTCCCCGGGCTTGAGCCCGGCCTTCTCCACGGCCGCAATGTACCGGGCACTCGTCCCGAATATCGTCATCTTTTCGTCTTCGGCCAGTTGGAAGATTGCCCCCGCGTCAGGATAGAACGGAGAACCGTCGAACAGGATCAGCGTCGCGCCCACGGCAAGAGAGCTCACCAGCCAATTCCACATCATCCAGCCGCAGGTGGTGAAATAGTAAATCCTGTCCTCTCTCTTGAGATCGCAGTGGAGTATCAGCTCCTTCAGGTGCTGCAGAAGGGTCCCTCCGACTCCATGCACCATGCACTTGGGCAAGCCGGTGGTCCCCGATGAATACATGATGTACAGAGGATGATCGAACGGAAGCTGCTCGAACGCTATGTCCAGGCCCTTCTCCTGCGAAATGAAATCCCGGTAATGAACCGCGTTTGGAATGCGGCTGATATCGGCCCGCTCTTCAGTGTACGGGATAACCACCACTTTCTCGATGCTCGGAAGCTCTTTGAGAATCCCGGCTATCCTGTCCAGGGAGTCATGCTTCTTTCCGTTGTAAAAATAACCGTTCGCGGTGAACAAGATCTTCGGCTCGATCTGACCGAACCGGTCGATCACGCCCTTGATACCGAAGTCAGGAGAGCAGGAAGACCATATCGCGCCGATGCTCGTGGCCGCCAACATGGCAACAATCGGCTCGATCATGTTGGGAACGTAGCCCGCAATCCGGTCACCCGTCACAACTCCCGCATCTCGCAGGGCCTTGGCCATTCTGGCCACTTCATCGTAGAGCTCGGCGTACGTCATCCTCACCGTGTCCTGGCCTTCCCCTTTGAAAACCAGGGCTTCCCGATCGTCTCGAAATCGGAGAAGATTCTCCGCAAAATTGAGACGCGCACCAATGAACCACTTCGCGCCGAGCATGGCGGGCGAGTCTTCCAATACCTTGTCACAGGTCTTGGAAGCTATGACGTCACCAAATTCCCAGACTGCCGCCCACAAATCCTCTCTGTTATCGACGGACCACTGGTACAGTGCGGGAAAGTCATGGACGTCCGCGGCGTACCTCTCGTTGACGAACTCGATGAACCGGGTCATGTTGGCGGAGTTGATCCGTTCTTGTGAAGGCTCCCAAAGCGGGGGCATGATGAAACCTCCTTTGTCATATATGGACCGAATTCGGTATGATGATCGGGACCACTTTCCGTCATCGGTGACCGCGAACAGGAATCCCAGCAGTTTTTTCCGAAATGAGCGTTGAACGCCACCTGCATGTGCTCACGGCCGTCAGGTTCCTGGTGGAATCAGCGTTCATGATGCGCCCAATTTCCTTCTTGCTCCCTGTAATCCGGGTCAAAGCCGTCGAGTTCGTTCAGGATTTTAGCTGCCCGGCTAAACTCTGTTCAGGTTTGCTTCCATCTTCTGATGGAAGACTCCATGACGTAACCGCATAGGTCCTACTGGTTTCCAGCCCAATCTTTTGAAATATCTGACATATTTCGATTGAATAAAAGCGAGAAAGGAACGTGCTCCTTTCGATTTCACGGATCTCACGGCCTCCTTTACCAGGACGGAGCCCACGTTTCCTGTTCGATACTCTTTCAGAACGGCAAGCCGTCCCCCCATCCACAGTCCAGGTCCTTCCTCGTAGACTCTGACCGTGCCGACCACCCTCTTTTCACACTCGGCTATGATATGGAGAGCGTCCCTGTCGAATTCATCAAGATCGCTCGATTCGAACAATCCCTGTTCTTTCACAAAGACCTCGTTTCTCACCCGAAAGGCCTGCTC
>JARRRG010000563.1:0-5155 GCA_037380965.1 Deltaproteobacteria bacterium | reverse complement strand
ACCCGGTGATCCGGGTGATCTGCTCAACGAGCTCGGAATTACAATAGGGGCACAGGTCGTTCAGCCCGCGACTCGTGCGGCCGCAGGAGACGCACGCGGTGAGCTCCGGTGAGAACGCGACCTGATCGTTCTGGGTTATCTTGAATGTTTTTATCACGAAGTTTGCCAGTGATTCCGCGCTGGGCCGACTCTCGCCAAGCCATACGTGGGTGAGGGAGCCGGCTTCGATGAGCGGATGAAAGAGGCCCTCCTTCTTGACCCGTTCGATCGGGTCCACAGGCGCGCCGACATTGAAGAGGGTGGAATTGGTGTAGTAGATCTCGTCGCGGTTGAGATTGCCCTTGACCACCCGTTGGGTTTCAGGAAAGGCCCGCATGTCCAGTTTGGCAAACCGGTACGCGGTGCTCTCGGCAGGGGTTTGCTCGAGCACGAAACGCATATCGTGCTTCCTCCCGAGCCGCGCGGCAACGAGGTTCATGTGCGCGATGACTCTGAGCCCAAAACGAATGGCATCGTCACTTTCGTGAAGTTGCTCGCCGGTATGAAACTGAATCAGTTCGTTCAGCCCCACCATGCCGATGAGGTACGTCACCCGATGCATTCTCAAGT
This sequence comes from Deltaproteobacteria bacterium, assembly GCA_037380965.1. Lineage (GTDB taxonomy): Bacteria > Desulfobacterota > Desulfomonilia > Desulfomonilales > Desulfomonilaceae > JARRRG01. Next base: position 4,546 of record JARRRG010000563.1, on the reverse strand, counting down.
ACGGCTCGCCGTCCCTGTCCATGGTGAGCAGGGCCAACGGGCCGGTCTCTCCCAGCGCCAACAATCGCTCAATGAACTGCTTCTTCTGGATATGCGCCTCCGCGGCCAACGAGATCCGCTCGGTCAGCAGGGAAAAGAGCTTCGTGTCATCTCCCCGCGCCTCATAGGCAATGCGGGGGAGATTGATCGTAACGTTCTGCATAGCGGAGTACCGCATCTTCCAGGGATGAATCGCGTCCTCGAGATCGCTCTTCTCGAGCTTGAAGGATAGCCTGCAGCATTCTGATATCTTGGCTGTTTCTCCTCGATCAAAAACAAAATAACTGTTGCCCTTCTCCGATGCCACATCACAGATGTGGTGGAGGAATTTCTCATGACCCGGCGTTTGAAAAAACTTCTCCGTAATGTGTACCAGCGGCTTCGGGAAGAAGAACGGCCGCCCCGTTCCATCGCCCTCCCGGAAAATATCGAAGAGGGTCCACACGAACTCCTGCGCCTCGGGCAGATAGTCGGCATAGGTGTGTCCGGGAAATTCGCCGCCGGGACCGATCGCGGGCAAGTTTTCAAAATGTTTGGGAATTTCCCAGTAGAGATTGATATCGGTGAAAATCGCCTGGCCGCCGCGTGCCACCGCCTGCTGAGAGAACTCGAATATGAGCATCTGGGCCAGTTGCCGTACTTCACGCTTGGGCAGGCCGCGGAGATAGGGGGCGAAAAAGAGGTTCACCGCGTCCCAGCCGATCGCGCCTGCAAAATGACTCTGCAATGCCGCGGCAAACTTCACCATGTGGGCCAGCAGCACCTCCGGATGCTTGGCCGGCTTGGCCATGGCCAGGGAATTCGGCAGGTTCAATCCGAATCGCTTGATATACTCGAGCGACTGCCCGGAGCAATACGGCCTGTCAATGAAACCCAGATCGTGGAGGTGAATGTCACCCATCATGTGAGCGTCACTAACCTTCTGGTCGAATACATTGAGGAGCGCGTATTCCTTCTTGATGTTTTCCGCGAGCGTCAGGTTCGTCGCCTCAGGACCGTGAGGCACATTCGCGTTCTCTTTGTTGGGCCGGGTAATAAGTTGGTCTACGTCGTAAAGCGGAACCCCGAGACGCGTGTGCGATCGCCTCTCTGCTTCCAGACCGCGCTCCAGAAGCTTCGCGTTCACCATTTCCCGGATGAGGGGCGCGGTGATGACCTTGATCCCGCTCCTTCTGATGTTGTTCTCGACCTCAAGACTGATCTCCTCGGCAGTCCCCTCATCAATGAAGGTCTCCCGGAGGAGCGCGTCAACGATCTTGCTGCGATCCCACCCATCCATGGCCTCGCCGGACGTTCGGACGAAAAGAGCCATATCTGTGGTCTCGGAGCGACCAGGGGAGGTTTCGTGATAATCCTTGATCATTGTGATGCTAGCCATAGCAATCCCCTTTGTGAAGTTGTCGAAATCGGGTTTTGAAAACTCGACTTTCTCCCTTCAAGCTAAGCCCCCTGATTTCATCCAGCGCTGTACCCTGAAGATCTTCGAGGTTTGTAGTAAGGCTTCTAACAAAGTCCCCAGAATCGGGGGGAGAATCGGTCAATGACCCGACCACTGAACGGATCATCTTGTGGGATGCACCTTTATCGCCACAACATGTAGTGTGTCAAGGAGAAAATCAGGATAATCATTTGATGAGGAGCCTGTCCCGCGTTCCACTCCCTTGCAGGCCGGCTTTTCACTCATGAGGGGGCCTCATCCTTGACCACTTTTTCCCCGGCAGATCGAGTCGGCGCAAAGTCGATCCTGGAGCCGATTTTCCATTCTTCTGTCAAAGGGAGGGGGCATCGAGGCCAGCGGAAATCGGTACGTTTCCAGGGTGAGCGAGCACGTGATCTCGATCACGAGGTACGCTCACCCGCGGTGCGTTTCTCTTCCGCGACTCGGAATCGAGACGCCGGCGGGCCGCGGCGTGTACCTGCGCGGCAAACGCGGGAGGCTCAGGGAACGGTCCAATCACCGCGCCTGCTGCGCGAACAAATCATGAGAGCGCTTGACCGTTCCGCCCGGGTCTCACCCCTCGCCCGGACCTCTCACGCGCAGTTTGTCGCTGTTCAGCGCCAGGATATAGATGAATTCCTCCTGGCTGTACGGGCTGCTCGGAAACTGCCTGTTCCAATACTGTCCCACGAGGCTCGAGAGATCCGAGAGGGGCAATGTCCCTCCGTTCTCTGCGAGTACCGATTCGATAACCGCCATCAATGGTGTGCGGCTTTCACTTGAGAGGTCCTCATTAATCTGCCGAACCTCTTCAATGCTCGGCGCCTCCGTCAAATCCCCACTCAGAGAAATCGTGAGCTTGTCGATCTCTTCCTTGGGGGGGATAGCAAGGATTGTCGCGGGTGCTGGGAGGTCCTTCGCAGAAACCAGCGGTTCACGCTCCTCGTCCATCAAGGCCTCGTCCGCTTCCTGCTCCGCGACCTCTTCCGAGCGCTCCTCGGCTCCTGTTTCGTGCTGCTGGTCTTGCCCGCTCTCCGTCCCTTTCGTACCCATGGAAGCCTCCCTCGATTTTCGCTTGCGACCCGAGCCCGGATGCTCGTCCTTGACCGCGCCGTCGCAAGCGCATGCCCTCTATCTTCGCGGTGTGTCATCTCAGCGCGGAAAGAGGGTGCATGAAATTCGATTTACCGCGATGAGAGACGGCCTGTACGGCGCCTTCTCCTAAAACGTTGAATTCTAAGTTCAACTCCGGTCTCTGTCAACCGTTTTGTCCGCGGCGCTCGTCGGATGCCGGTTGATTGTGTGGCAGCATCTCCCATGGGGCGGTATCCGACGGGATCAAAGCCTTGCCCACACCTCTCAGGTTATCCGAGGCCCAGCCGCGGAGCCATTTAACCATAACTCTTGCCTGGTTTTTCTCCCCGGGCGTCGAAGCACGTACGATGCATCCTCAATCTCAATCCGATCATATTTTCAAGACCTCGTATCGTACCGCAGGTCAGTTCAGGGCCTCGCCAGGGGCCGCGTGGGTGTTCCCTGGCTGCGCGCTCGGAAGGCGGGAGAGGGCAAACCCTCATAATTTACTTTAATAAACCTATCTAAATATTAAGATTGACAGGATGATTTTATCATGATATGTCCCGGGCCGTGATCGGGAAGGAGGGAATGAACACCCACCCGTCAACATCTCAAAAAGAGGAATTGTCCCCACAGGGGAACGGTTGTCGAAAGGAGATTTTGTTATGGGAAGAATCTTTACCATCACGGCGGCGATCTTGCTGATGACGGTGTCGTGGGTTGGGGCCGGGACGTTTAGTGTGCTGGCCGACGCAGGAGCCGTGAAAACACCCACACCGCTGTATGTAGGGCCGGGCATGGTAGTCAAGGCTGAATTTAAATCGAATCTCAACCAGGATGCCGAGCTTCAGGCACAATCGGATGCATTGTTCCCGGTGGAGACACCGGCCCAGGCCGGTCCGAAGGTGACGCCGAAGCCGGCGGTGACCTTCAAGGAGCGGGGCACCAGAGCTATGGCTCCTCCACCGGCGGCGACTCCCGTGCGAAAGCCGGGGCTGGACACTGTGGCCCAGGCCAAGGAGCAGAAGGACAGCCTCGAGCTCGATCTGGAAAAGGATCTCGTCATCTCGCCTCCGCCAGCAAAGGGCGGGGGGAAGTCCGACGTCGGCGTCCGCCCCACGGTTGAAACCAGGGGGGCCCGGCAGGGGGCCATCAAGGAAAAGAAAGTGCACAAGGCGAAAGCCACCCGTCGGGTGAAGCGGACTTCACCGTCACGACGCGCTCACTATGCCGCATCGCGGCGGGCAATTCGCAAAGTGCGACCGATCTCGCGCCACGCGTGGTCTTTGCCCGCGGGAAACTACCGCGCACGCGGTTGCCCCATTTCCCCCGACTCGATCGATGCGAGAGCATTCCCCCGGAGGGTCGCTCAACCGCCCACCGCCCGAAGCTATGTTCGGGACGGGGTGATGGTTAAGCTTGCACCGCGGACGGTACCCGCGGCTTACGACGGTTATCCTGAAGACGGCGAATTCGTCGGTTCCGAAATTTTGTCGGTAGCGACTGAAATTATCGGCATGCCTTTTGCCTTCATCAGCTCGCTCTTCTGAGGAACCCATCTCGTTTGGCACACACGCCCGCGTCACACCAGCGCGGGCGTGTTCTCTCCCATGAGACCCCACCCGCGCCTGACGGAAAACGATCGGGCTCTCCGTCGTTCACAAGCTTCTCCGTATGAATGCCCTGTTTCCCCGGCCTCGGGAACGGTTGGCCTCTGTGGGTCCGGCCGCGGCCTGCCGCTTGTCAGGCCGGGAACGTGAGGTGAGATGTCCGGTTGTTCAGCGGCCGCCCGGTTTCCGTGCTAGTCGAGCAAATCGTCCGATTCCTTGTCGAAGTCTTTCCAGAACTTCAGTTTGCACCGTTCGACACAGCGTGCGAGGCCGTAGTATGCGCCCACACCGGAGCCCCTTCCTCCGCCCCCGCCTCCGCCGCCTCCAAACAGCTCGTAACTGTACCGGATTCGGCACTCTTCCTGACACGCCTCCAGATCGA
>JARRRG010000562.1:0-2880 GCA_037380965.1 Deltaproteobacteria bacterium | reverse complement strand
GTTCGGATCGATCCCGGGCGTTCGGTGGCTTGTCAGCGCTTTTGTTGCGCTGCCGAGAGAATGGAGACCTTCTCTTATGCCTTCCCGCTGCATTGTCTTGCTTCTCGACGGCCTTGGCGACCGCTTCTACACGGAGATGGACGGGACGCCTCTGCAGGCGGCTCACACCCCGAATCTCGACGCTCTGGCTCAACGCGGGGCAAACGGATTGTTTCACGCGGATCGTCTCGGCATGGCTCTCACGAGTCAGGACGCGCACTTCCTGATGTTTGGCTACGAATGGGATGAAATCCCGCGGCGGGGAGTGTTGGAGGCACTCGGTTCCGGCCTGCCGCTCTCTGAAAAGGACGTGGCGGTTCTTGCCCGCCTGGTGAGCGCGACGGTGGAAGACAGGAAGCTGATCGTGGCAGATCGGTTGTCGAAGGCTGATGATGAGGAGCTTTCGGAGCTCATCCGGGACGTGGCGGCATTCGAATGGTCGGGCATACGATTCGAATTCGTTCGAACCTCCGGAGCCATGGGAATTCTCAAGCTGACAGGAAACGTGTCGCCCCTGATCACCGACGTCGACAAGGTCACCGACAACGTGACGGTGCCGGCATTGCGTCCGTGGCGCTCCGCGGAGACGGACACGGCTGCCCAAAACACAGCCCGGGCCGGTACGGAATACCTCAGGTGGGCTCACAAACGATTACGCGATCATCCCGTGAACCAGGCTCGAAGCGCGCGGGGGGAACCGCGGATCAACGCAATTCTCACTCATCTTGCGGGGAGCCTGAAGCCCTCGCGTTCCTTCTCCGAACGGTGGGGCATGAAGGCTCTGTTCATCTCGTCGAAACGGGTCGGATGGGGTATGGCCGCGGCAATGGGCGTGGACACCCTGAAGGTTAAGGACAGCGGCGACCCGGCCGCGGACATTGCCCGGCGGCTGGAAATAGCCCGGGAGAAGCTTGCCGCATACGATTTCCTCTACGTCAATACCATGGCGCCGGACATCGCGGCTCATACGAAGGTGCCCGCGGCCAAGAAGCAGGCAATTGAGTCTCTCGACCGGGGCATCGGAAGTTCTGTTGGCCCTCTTGTGAACGATCCGGACGTTCTGCTCGCGGTTACCAGCGATCATTCCACCCCGAGTTCCGGGCCGCTGATCCATTCGGGTGAGCCGGTGCCGCTTCTCTTTGTGGGAGAGGGGGTGCGCCGGGACTCGGTGAAGCATTTTGACGAGGTGGCGTGCTCGCAAGGATCGCTCGGAACCCTGAGAGGAAAAGAATTCATGTACATGGTCCTCAACTACCTGAATCGTTCCCGGCTCCATGGACAAATGTACACGACGGAGTATCGGGCCTATCGCGAGGACGAGTACGAACCGTTTCTCATAGATTAGGCAAGGCGCGGCTCGAGCCAACCACGCCCGGGCGCGCGCTGTTCGGTTGCGAGCTGACGCTCGGCCGGGGAAGGGAGCCGTGTCTAATCGGACACGCTCTTGATGATATCTCCGGGTATAATCTCTTCCCGGGATCTGGTTATGAGGACGGTAGAGTTTTTCTTGAAGGCCTTGAGAACCATTCCCTCGCCGAGGTACCGATCGGGGATGGAAATGCGTCGCTGAAAATAGGGGTCCCGGACAGGACGGCTCGGCCGATAAATGTTGAGAAGAACTCCTTCCTCCATGCCGTCGCATTTGCCCCTGTTTATGAACACAATGTCGTTCTCGAGGTTAATGGAATCTTTGTAAAAGGTATTACGGCTTGCTGAACGAAGAATCGTCCCGACCAGCATGCGGTGAGTCTTTGTGGGAACAATCTCCTTACGCCTCGGAGTGAAGAGGCATATCTTGTCACCCCTCTCAATTTCCACGTAGCTATCCAGTATGATGCCGGTAATGAGGTTGTGACCGGTGCTCGTGACCTCGAGCTCACCCACCACCTCCGAGAGGTATCCACTCGGCCGTTCGGGATTGATCGGATGGAAGAGCGGACCCTTGTCGCGGTAGATGCCAAAGCGGTCCCCCACGAGGACGCATTGCCGTTTTGATGGACGAAACCGGACGTACACGAGGTCTCTCTCGAGAAAGTGACCCTTGTTGACTTCCGGCGAGCTTACGATGTAACCCCAGATCCGTGGAGGACGGTCACTCAGCTTGTACTTGAAATACTTCTTGTCGTACGGAATCCCCTCGTACGGTCTCGCCTTGGTGAGGAACCGAATGTCATCGGAGATCCCCGAAGGCGGTTCGTAATTTCGGTTCATGATCGTGAACGGAAATCTCTGATAGTATATGTCGAGCTTGGTCCCCGGCATCAGAGCTTCGTACTGCGGATTGCGGGTGCCCGGCTTCATCTTTACCGAAGGATTCTGATTCCACAAGAAGGGCCAGAGCGCGGGATTGGCATAATACAGCCCGGAAATACCGTACAGGGTATCTCCTCGCTTCACCGTATATTGGCCTTCGGGTCTGGGAAAGAGCTCGAAGGCGCCCGGGCCGTCATGCAGGTAAGGACTGATGCCGGCGATAACAGCCGCAATGATAAAAACCTTGCACTTCCCAATCATCAATGGCCTCCGTGACGCACTTCCAAGAAACCGGTTTAAGTACACGTTTTAACATCCTGTGTTTTCTATATATTTTTTTGCACTATTTGTCAAGGACTATTTGTCAAGCCACGCGGGTAATCAACCCGCATGCGGGCTCCTCACGGCTGTTCCCCGATCTCTGCAAGACGGACGTGGAGCCGACGCACGAGCTCCGTCTCTGTGAATGCCTGTTGAATCGAAAAACCTGAAATACCGCAACGCGGTGAGTGGATGGTGATTTTGCCAGGAACCGGAAGCAAAGAGGTGTTCAATCGGAACATCCGGAGCCGGTCCCGAAGGTGCGGG
>JARRRG010000561.1:0-2881 GCA_037380965.1 Deltaproteobacteria bacterium | reverse complement strand
CCGCGGGTCAACAGGAGCAGTACGCCGAGCGTGGCCAGTACGAGCCCCGCGATCCGTCGAAGAGTGAACTCTTCTCCGAGGAAGATCCGGGCAAAGAGCACGACAAACGCGGGTGCGCAAACGGAAATCACCGAAAGATTAAAAGCCGCGGTGGTGTAAGCCGCAATGTACACGAGCGTGTTGAACATGGTCACACCGAGAAATCCGACCACGGAAAGATACCCGATGTGCCTGAGCACCAACCTGCCGTCGCGAGCCGCGATTCTGACGGCGAACGGCAACAGGACCAGTACCGCGATCAACCATCGAAGAAACGCGAGGGTAACGGGCGGCACCGAATCGGTGAGGGCCCGTGCTACAACAAAATTACCGGACCAGATTACCGTTGCCGCTACTACCAACAAATAACCAGTGAGCGATACAGATTCTCTTCGCATTATTGTCGACTTATATCCAGCTCGTGCTTACCGGCATCATCTCTGCGCCTCTCATTACTCATCCAGGCAACAATCGTGGGCCGGGCCGAGCGGGGACCGCGATCACGAGACAGAGCCGACCGATGACGGACGCGATTCAGGGTGCAATCACCGGTTTGAGGGGTTTTGCCCTCCACTGCCCGCGAGCGATCATCGTTCCACCGGATGATCATGGAGCGGTTACAGAGCTGGTGAAACCCTCATGGTGACCTTCACCGCCGCCCATCGCACGGCGGCTGTTCCTCTGTTCCATCTCTTGTTGCCGGGCGATTTTTCGATACAAGGTGCTCAGGCTGATGCCCAAGTGCTCTGCAGCCTTGCGTTTGCCTTCGGTGGTCTCACCGAAGGTCTGGAGTGCTAACCTGATGTGGCGTTTTTCGATCTCGGCCAGAGGTAAGATGGGCCGATGAGGCCCGCAATGGGGAGAAATCGCAGGAGTTCGTGTCTGCATCGTCGCGGGCAGGTCCTCGACGGTCACCTCCCTGCCCCGAACGACGTTCATCACGTATTCGACCGTGTTTCTCAATTCTCTCACATTCCCCGGCCAATCATAGCTCATCAGATAATCCAATGCCTGGGACGAGAAACCCCTGAAATGGCAGATCAGGAGAGCCTTCCCGAGCTCTCCAACGAAATGCTCGATCAGGAGCGGTATGTCCTCCGCATGCTCTCGCAATGGCGGGACCGCGAGAGGGATCACCGCGAGACGGTAATAGAGGTCCTTGCCGAATCGATCCTCATGAACCGCCTGTTCGAGGTTGATGTTCGTGGCCGCGAGCACGCGGACGTTAACGGTTTCTTTACGCGCGCCGCCCAATCGCTGCAGCTCGCCCTGTTCAAGGATGCGTAAGATCTTGGCCTGGTTCTCCGGAGAGAGACGACCCACTTCGTCCAGAAAGACGGTCCCGCCGTCGGCGAGCATGAACGTCCCCGGCTTTCCTTTCTTGCTGGCGCCGGTGAACGCTCCCGGCGCGTACCCGAAGAGCTCGCTCTCGAACAGTGAATCGGGAATGGCTGCGCAATTGACGGTTTCAAACGGTCCAGCCGATCGTGAGCTCATATCATGGACGCAGCGCGCCACCACTTCCTTGCCCGAGCCGGTCTCTCCCAGGATGAGCACGGTTGAATCGCTCTCCGCCATGTATGATGCCTGCTCTTTCAGGCGGACAATCGCCTGGGAGGTGCCGACAATCTTGGGTAGTTGACGCGTAGCGAGCAGACATCCCTTCCACGTCTGCACCCGTGTTTCTCTGTCGGCAACGACGATAAGGTGTCCCGCCAGGCGCTGGCCGTCGGAGATGGGAAAGTCGCCCCGTCTCAGTTGCCTGAGCGAGGACGCATCTCTCGGACTGACCCCCGCCTTGCCTGATGCGCCTTGCTCCACCAACTCACCGAGCGGCACATGGCCGGTGGTTTGGCGAAGCACGCGCTCGATCTGCAACAGGCGCTGAGCCTTCTCGTTGATATTGAGGACGTGGTAGTCCGGCGACGTGAGAATGAGCCCAACGTCAATGGCATTGATAAGCGCATTGGTCTGGGGGTGCGTGAGGAACTGTTTCACATCGAGCCCGGCCGCGTGCCATATATAATCCAGACGCTGGGACAAGTCCGACAGCAAGGACGATCGCTCGATCATGGCCTGCCGCTGCTCCCTGGAGAACGCGAGGAATCCAACCAGTCCTTGGATCTGTTTTCCCGTGACGATGGGCTGACACATAACCATCGAGTAGGGACAGAGCCCTCGATACTCGCACCGATAGCATTGCTTGGTGTATCGGGGTTCGGTAACGATGGGGCTCTCAGCCTCTTTAATCGTGACGTCCACATACGAGTCTGTCGGCCTTCTGGTGCCGACATTCGTACGGTACGGACCGGTTCCCGCGATAGCAACCCGCTGACCGTCCACGAAGAAGACCTCAACCCCGAGCGAGAATTGAATCACCTCAGACAAGGCCTGAAGAGTTTTCTGAAGGAGAGCGAGGTCACTCATGTCAGATACTCCCGGTGGCAGAGAACAAGGATGCTGACCGAAGGTAGCCGAAACGGGTGGATTTGTCAAAACGAGAAAAATTCTCATTCTCATATCCGGAAGTCCCATTTTGCACCCTCGCGAGGTCGAGCCTCGCTGAACCGTCGTGGCCGCCTGCCGTGAGAGGCGAGACAATTGCCGGTTTTTATTTCATAAAAGGGCGCGGACGATGTATGCTTCTGCAGAATGGAGTCCGGCACGGAACTTGCCTAAGCGAGAAGGGATACGGGGAGATCCGTTCGGTCTGATCCGTGTCTTGCAGGCGAGTAAGATCCCGAAACATCGGCTCATCGGGGAGTGCGACCGCGGTGACGCGCTTCGCCGGAGCAGAGAAGGCCACCGGAAGAGCGCCGGACACCCGGCGTGGTCGCGGTCG
>JARRRG010000560.1:0-2884 GCA_037380965.1 Deltaproteobacteria bacterium | reverse complement strand
CAACGGGTATCTGGCCTTTGCCGCGATCCTTATGGCCGGCCTGGATGGAATCGAGAATAAAATGGACCCGGGCGAGCCCCTGGACAAGGACATCTATGCACTCTCACCAGAGGACCTTGCCGGCGTGCCGTCCTCTCCGGGCAGCCTCGCCGAGGCGCTGAACGAGCTGGAAGCAGATCATGAGTTCCTCTTGAAAGGTGACGTGTTCACTCAGGACGCAATCGACATGTGGATAGAGTACAAACGCGACAACGAGCTGTACCCGATCCGCATGCGGCCTCATCCCTATGAGTTCGCGCTCTATTATGACTGTTAGGTCTCCCCAGAGCATGCTCTTCATCCCCGAATGATCGGGACATCAGACTTCGAACGGGTCAGCCGCCCGCGACCATCATACGCCGGCGGCTGGCCTTTTTTGTGATAGAATGGGAAATCTGCGGAGGTGCAGATCCAATGGCAACCGTCAGAATAGCCCAGGCCCAGATCGACGTCACCGTAGGCGATTTGAGTGGAAACCTCCATAAGATAGGCGACTGGATCGAGCAGGCCAGAGCCGAACATGCCGATATCGTTACCTTTCCCGAGCTCGCGTTGTGCGGGTACCCGCCTGAGGACCTCCTCTTCAAACCACAATTCCTCACGGACAACCGGTTGGCGCTGGAAAAGCTCGCGCCCCTCTGCAAGGGCATCACGGTGGTTCTCGGCTTCGCGGACTCCGAAAACGGGAAGGTATTCAACGCGGCCGCGTTGATCCATGACACCGAGCTTGTGCGGGTGTACCACAAGATAGAGCTCCCCAATTATGGGGTATTCGATGAGAAGAGGTATTTTCAGTCCGGCCGGGCTTGCGCGGTCTTTGACATGGCGGGCAATCGCTTCTCCCTGACTATTTGCGAAGACATCTGGATACCCGGGTCCATAACTGAGGGGTGCGCCCTGAAGAACGAAGCGGACGCGGTGCTGAACATCTCGGCCTCACCGTTTCACGCGGGAAAGCTCGAGGTTCGTCGGGCGATCGTGAACCGATATGCGCGGGCCTCGCGAACCACCGTATTCCACAACAATCTGGTGGGGGGCCAGGACGAGCTCGTGTTCGACGGAGGCAGCGTGGTCGTTGACCCCCACGGCAAGCTGCTCGCACGCGCACGGCGCTTTGAAGAGCAACTCCTGGTAACCGATTTTGAAGCCGCCCGCGCCCATCCCGAACCCCCTGCATGGAACCTGATGGATGACGGGGATGCCCCCCTGGTCATCGCACCTCACCGGACCTCCGCCCAGCACAGACGCGTGCCATGCATGGCGCCCGAGCTCGATCGGATCGAGGAGATCTACCAGGGCCTCATCCTCGGGACGCGGGACTACGTGCTGAAGAACGGGTTCCAGAAGGTTGTTATGGGGCTGAGCGGAGGGATCGATTCTTCACTCACCGCGGCGGTGGCCGTTCAAGCTCTGTCCGCAGGAAACGTCATAGGCGTTACCATGCCTTCCCAGTACACCTCTGACGAGACCCTCTCCGATGCCGAGGTGCTCGCACGGAGTCTCGAGATTGAGCTGATCACCGTGCCGATCCGCGGAATCTTCCAGGCGTACCTCGATGTCCTGGAACGGCCGCTGGGAAGTGGTGATCCGGGAATCGAGCTCGAGAATCTCCAGGCACGGATCAGGGCGAATATCCTCATGACCCTTTCAAACAAATTCGGTTGGTTGGTGCTCACGACGAGTAACAAGAGCGAGACGGCTGTGGGGTACACCACCCTGTACGGCGATATGGCCGGGGGATTCGCGGTGATCAAGGATGTTCCCAAGACCGTCGTCTATGAGCTTTCCGAATATGTGAACCGCGAGGCAGGAACGGATACCATCCCGCGCAGCGTGATCCGAAGACCCCCTACGGCCGAACTCAAGCACGATCAGAAGGATGAGGATTCGCTTCCGCCCTACGCGCTGCTCGATCCCATACTCAAGGCCTATGTCGAAGAGGACAAGTCTCCGGAGCGGATTACCGCGGAAGGATTCGAATCCCACATGGTCTCCCGGGTCGTGCGTATGGTCGACCGCAACGAGTACAAACGAAGGCAGGCAGCTCCCGGTGTGAAGATCACGCCCAAGGCATTCGGAAAGGACCGGCGCGTCCCCATCACTAATCGGTATCTTTCCGACCTGAGCTTCGACGGGGACTGATTGTCCAGAGGAGGAGACATCAACCCCACGTTCATGCTCAGAGAATCCGCATCCGCGCGAACCGTCTCCCATGAGCCATTACCCCTGGCTCGACCGCGTTCCTGTCTGGTGCTCGCCCACTGAGATCCACGTTTTTCCTTGTTCATGAAGACGCTTCATCTCTCTCTCGCTCAGCCGGGTGACGGGTGTGCTGCAATTGCAGAAAGATATGAGTTATGCAATAGCATGGCGAAAATATCTTGACAGATTTCTCTTACCCGATATCGTGTCTATTGCATGATCCCCCGAAGGTGCGCTCATGGAAACGGAGAGCAAGAGAAAAAATGCCACCATTCCGGAGATGATTCGGAGGTTTCTCAAAGAAGAGAATCTGACCCCCAGGCAGCTCGCGGATACTCTCAATGTCGCGGAGACCACGGTTCACAGATGGCTCAAGGGCGAGGCACGGCCAACGGGCACGGCTGCTTCAATCCTGTGGACGCTGATCGGCCTCGGAGGCGTGGCTCTGGGAGCGCGGGCGACCGGTTTGCTTGGGAATGTCTCCCTGGCCGCCCGGATATTGAAAGGCGCATCAGTAGGCGTAGGCGCGCTCGCAAGCGGCGTGGGCATCTATCAATTGCTGAAGAAGAGACTGGAAAAAGAGGAGGATTTAGAGAAAGAGATCGAGGCTCTCAGTGAGGCTGAGCGACAACGGGAGAAGATC
>JARRRG010000559.1:0-2886 GCA_037380965.1 Deltaproteobacteria bacterium | reverse complement strand
CTTATGAAGTACTTTGACGGGTCCAAGCTCTATCCGTACATCGACATCTTTTCAGGCCGCGGCTGCCCTCATGGGTGCACATTTTGTCTCTGGCCGCAGGTCATGCATGGGCGAAAGATCAGACTGCGTTCCCCGGAGAGGGTGGTGGATGAGATTGAGCACGACATCCACCTCTGTCCGCGAGTAATCCGCGGCGGAGAATTCTTTTTCGAAGACGATACGTTTACCCTGGTCAAGTCCAACGCGACGGCGATTTGTGAAGAGATTCTGAAACGCGGGCTGAAGATCACCTTTTCCGTAAACGCCAGGACCGACACTGCTGATGAAGAGTTGTTCAAGCTGCTCAAACGCGCGGGCTGTCGAGAACTGCTCGTCGGGTTTGAATCAGGAGACGACAATGTCCTGGCCCACATGAAGAAGAATGAATCCGTGGCCGACGCGCGGCGATTCATGGACCTGGCCCGCAGGGCCAAGTTGGATGTCCACGGGTGTTTTGTCTTTGGTCTGCCGGGTGAAACAGAGCAAACGATTGAAAGAACTATTGAATTTTCTCTCGAACTGGGACTTCATACGGTACAGTTTTCGGGCGCGGTCCCGTACCCGGGGACTCGTTACTTTGATTACTGCAAGGAGCAAGGCCTCCTGCGAGCCGACCGATGGGACGCGTGGCTGGAAGACGGCGAGCAGGCAGCGGTCATCGACTACCCCGGTCTCAGCAAAGATACGATCCGGGAAGCCATCGATCGAGGTCTCAAGAGATTCTATTTTCGTCCATCATATATGATCAACTTTCTCTTGCAGACCCGCAGCAGATCAGACCTCTATCGTAAGCTGAGGGGCGCGAAGAACTTCCTTTCCTACCTCCTGACGGAACGTGCCAAGAAATGACCGGTCCACACCCAGCCATATCGATCGTCATACCGGTGCACAATTCCCTCAAGACCGTTACCAAATGCCTGGATTCTCTAGCTGCACTCGATCATCCCTCCTATGAGGTCATCATGATTGACGACGGATCGACCGACGGCACTGCCGAGGCATGCGAATCGTACGACGGGGTGACGGTGATCAGGTTGGAGAAGGGAGGGCCCTCCAGGGCCAGGAACGTGGGCGTTCACGCGGCCCGAGGAGAATTCATCGCTTTCACCGATGGGGATTGTGTGGCTGACCGTCACTGGTTGACGGAGTTGGAAAAGGGCTTTGCTTCCCCGAACGTGGCAGGTGTCGGAGGAGATCAGAGGAGCCCCGAAGACGAGACCGAGAAAGGGAGGCATATCCAGGAATTTCTCAAGACGATCGGTTTTCTGACCGACTACATAAAAACCGACAGGGAAATGAAAGAGACCGTGCACAATCCGACCTGCAATTCAGCATATCGAAAAAGCATTCTCGAGGAGGTGGGAGGATTCGACGAGACGCTTTGGCCGTCAGAAGACGTTGAGCTGGATCTGAAGATTCGCCGACTCGGCTACAAATTGCTGTACAATCCTGCTGCGGTGGTCGGCCATTACCGGCCGACGACGTACGGGGGATTGGCCCGCATGATGAGGCGTTATGGCGCGTCTCAGTGGCCTCTGTTTCGCAAGTACGGTTTTTTCCGAAGGATTTACTACGCGCCGCTCGCGCTCATCGTGGGCGCGGCATGCTTCGCGGCCATGCTCCTGTGGAAACCGTGGACATGGCCTGTGGTACTGCTCCCCTTGCCGATTCTGTTCCTCTATTTCTACATGAAGACGAGGGAATGGCCCAAGAGCGCCCTCTTCTTCCTTTTGTTCTTCGTTACCCTGACAAATTGGAATTGGGGCTTTTTCACCGGGTACCGGTACCGTCCCGGTGCGTGACCGGCCGAAATTCACCGAAAGCATCGGGGAAAAGCCCGTCAGTCAAGAGACATGCCCGGCCAGGTCTGGATCGGATCCGTTGATTGGACCACATTCATTCCCGCGTGGGCAAAGCGCTGGAATTCCGCGTCGGCCTGCTCGGTGAAATCCACGACCCCGGGAACGACCACAGGGGTCGTGCAGTCCTCGAGGAGATAGACCTTCTTCGCCAAGCGCGCATCCCTCTTCTGCACCTCATCGAGCAGATTATCGATCGTCCATGCCACGCAGTGGCTCTTGGCCTGGCCCGCGATGACCACCGCGTCAAATGCCAAAAGCTCGTCAATCAACCCGACGTTTTTTTCTGCAATGCGGTTCCCTTGCTCATCGGTGAGCACCTCCGGACTCAAGACTGAATAATGCTCGGTGAGAGCGTTCCGGCCTTTGATCTCGAACCGGCCTTCACTGCCGCGAGCGAGGCTGTGAAAGAAAACAGCCTCCTCCAACGATGAAACCAACGCGTGACCGATACCGCCCAACAGGGCGTGATAAGGCCATATGGTAAGCTCGTACTTGTTACGATCGCTGAGCTCTTGAACATAGTGAAGGGCATATCGTTGCATCTCCCCGAGATTCTTGTCCGCCTTGCCCGCGATCGCGGGATTGACCTTCCACACACCACGCTGCACGTGCTCGACAGTGATAACCGTCATGGGGTCCGGTGAGTCGCCGTGCTCGTTCACCCAGAACACCGGATGAAATATCTGGAAGGCCCGATGAGTGTCCATAGTCACGTCGATTTCAGTGATGAGCTCCATGTTCCGATAGATAAACTCGCATAGTCGAACCGTGTCTTCCACCGCGCCCGTTCCGGACCTCCCAGACACAAACAGCTCGAAACCGGGAATGCAAAAGGTGTTCTGACAGTCCACCGCCACCAGACATATCCGTACCCGGTCCTCAACCGACGGGCGTACGTTGTGGGTCTGAGCAAACGTCACGGCTTCACGCGCTCTTTCCTGGTTCGGAACTCGCAATACGTCACACTCCTTAACTGGATCGAAAT
>JARRRG010000558.1:0-3214 GCA_037380965.1 Deltaproteobacteria bacterium | reverse complement strand
AGCCGGTGGTTGGCCAGCGCGTGAGTATCTTCCCTTACCCCGTGCCTCAGACTTCGGATGAACGGATTGTCACGCTAGAGAGATGGGGGCCGGACGGACCGGCTAACACGATTCGCGGCGCGGTTCTGTTTGCTAACCGAACCGTTCCCCCGGAATGCGAGACAGGGATCCTCAACTGCTCTGACTTGCAGTATTGGCAAGACGGAGAGAAAGAGTGCTTTGAGGGACATGCCGTGAGTGAATCGGATGACGGTCTGAAGGCTGAGCCCCAGATTGATGGAACATGCCTTGTTAAAGCCCGACGTTCTCGGCCCGATGAAATTTGGGAATTTGGGACGTCACGACCTCAAGAATTCAAACGCGTGATCTCGTCTGACGTCACGGTTCCCGCGGGAATCGTACCCGAAAGCCGGGAGCGTTTTCGGAGGTCAGGTCGCCAAGTTGGACAATTCAGCTCATGCAGGTACCTTTGAAATGAATGTCCGAAACTTCTCGGTCTCGTCCTCCATGAAATCGACCAACTGAATGTCGACGCGTACCGGCTCGCCGAGGTACTGGAGACATTTGGCCCTGAGATCCTCGAGCATTTCTCCATCCGGTTTCTCGGGCATGACCAGTTTGACCACGAACTGCTCCTCGCTCTCCTGGATAACGCGCCACTGCTCAACGCCCGTGCATTTGGCCAATGAATAGTGAAACACATTCTGTGTCATGAGTCTGCCGCTGGGGAGCTTCACCATATCGTCCTCTCTCCCCATCGGATGATCAATGAGGGGAAGGGAACGGCCGCAGGAACATCGTTTATTCAGAGGCACGCAGAGATCGCCGAGCTTATAGCGGATGAACGGCTGGGCAAAAGCGAACAGGTTGGTTATTACTGCGGTTCCGACTCCCGCGTCACCGGTGGTGTCGCCGGATGGGAGATATTCGATAAAGACATAATCCGAATTCACATGGAGCCCCTCGTGCCGGGGACATTCCCATGCAATTTGTCCACATTCGAACGCTCCGTACGAGTCGAACCACTCCCCGCCAAGATCGGCCTGGACGCGATTCTTGAGACTCTCGTCGAAAACCTCGCCGCCCAAAATAATCATCCGAGGCCGAATCACACGTGACAGGGGATAGTCCAGATTGTGCACGAAAGACCGGAGCCCGGAAGGAGTGATAAGGAGGACCGTGGGTTGATACTCTTTGAGCCTCTGCGCAAGTTCGTCCGCGGGAAGCGAAATGGAAAATGCTGTTCTCACGTACAGTCCCAGGCGATGATGCGCTCTTCGCCGAATCCGGGGCGCTCCGCCAACCTGGGCCAATCGATCCCTCGGTCGAAATCCCATCGATATTGAGGCTGCCATCTGAACCGCACGAAGCGTCGCGAGCTCGGACTTGGTACGATAGGTACTGAACGGTTTGCCCGTGGAGCCGCTTGTCAGCTTTTCATAACACTCTGAGAGATCAATCCACTGCGCAGTCGTGTTTTCGATGCCCGCGGCTCTCAAGTCCTCCTTGGTCGTCACCGGAATCTTGCTGAGGTCTTCGACCGTCCGAATGTCTTCGGGCGTCACGCCGGCTGTGCGGAAGAGCGATCGATAATACGGTACGTGCTCATACGCGTTGCGAATTACTGCCGTGAGCTTCTTGTCCGTGAGATGCGCGAGCTCGTCAGCGGACATCTTCTGATTCTTCAAGGCGGTTCTCAGTTCCCATAGTTCATGAATCATAGGAATGCACCCCGTATTTCACCATTGCCATGTCGAGCGGGACAATCCCTTTCCTTCTTCTTTCCAAGCGGGTAACCTGCGTTCTTCGGCCAGGTCACCTGTCCGACGCATTGACCTTGGAAATGAACGCGCGGAACTTACCCTGTTCCGGCATGTAATTCACCAGCTCAATATCCACATTGACGGGCTCCGAAAGGTACGCCAGGAATTCGGCCCGCATTTTCTGCAAGACTTCCTCTCCGGGCTTGACCGGCATCACCAATTTCAGGACCAATTTGCTTTCAGTCTCTTGAATGAGCCGCCACTGGTCGATACCGTCGAATCCTCTGAGGATATGTTCAAAACGCTGGGGTGAAAGCATCTTTCCGCTCGGCATCCTAACCAGATCATTCTCCCGCCCGAGAGGATGGTCCACGAGGGGAAAGGAGCATCCGCATGAGCAACCTTTGTCCAGAGGGGCAATAATATCCCCGAGTTTGTAACGTATAAGCGGCATGGCGTAACAGATCAGACTGGTCACCACCGCCGGCCCCGCGCCTCGTGCCTCGGTCGTCGCCTCTTCGGCCAGGCATTCCACGATGTAGTGATCGGCATTGAGATGGAGCCCTTCGTGCGACGGGCATTCCCATGCCATGGGTCCGATTTCCCGGGCCGCATAGTAGTCGAAGAGTTCCGCAACAAGATCTGCTTGTACGCGCTTCCTCAAAACGTGGTCGAATACTTCGGCGCTGTAAATAAGCATCCTTGGATTAATAAGGTCGCGCAGGGGGGTCTGCAACTCGTGAATCAACGCCCTGAGCACAGTCGGATATACCACAAGGATGGTGGGTTGAAATTCTTGTAGTTGCTGGATCTGCTTGGCAATAGGAGTCGAGGCCAGGATCTCCCAACTCCTATACATCCCCAGGCGCTGGTAAAAGGGGTGAGGCCTTTTTCGCGGCCAGCCGAGGATCACCATCCGGTCTCGAGGTCGAAAGCCCATTGAGATCAGTGACGCCATATCAAGCACGAGCATTGATGTTCGCTCAGATTGAGTCCAGTACACCGTCCAGGGCTTGCCTGTGGAACCACCCGTCTTAGCTGAGACGCACGTGGACAGATCGACCCAGCTCGCGGTGATCCGCTCGATACCGGCCGTCCGAAGATCCTCCTTGGTGCTTACCGGTACCTTTTCGAGGTCCGCGACCGTGCGAATGTCGTCCGGTGATATTCCCGCCTCCTGGAAGAGTGAGTGATAGTATGGAACATGCTCGTACGCATTGCCAATGATTGACCGAAGTTTTTTCTCTCTCAGCCCGTCGAGCTCGGACGCGGTCATTTTTCTGTTCTTCAGAAGAGTTCTCAGTTCTCCAATTTCGCGAATCATGAAAATGACCCTCTGAAGTCGACACGAACCGCATTGAAGTGGAGTCCTTCGTGTCTGGAGCACTCCCATGCAAGGCGGCCTAATTCGATTGCTCCGTAAATATTGAGAAATTCCGCGTCAAGCTCGG
>JARRRG010000557.1:0-5294 GCA_037380965.1 Deltaproteobacteria bacterium | reverse complement strand
CTCGTGTCGTACCTGCCGCTGTGCCATGCCGCGGAACGGATATTTTCCATTCTCATACCGTTGAAGAGCGGCGCGGTGGTGAACTTCGCGGAAAGCATCAACACGGTGCAGGAGAGCCTCCGCGAGATCGCTCCCACCATCTTCATGGGGGTTCCGCGCATCTGGGAGAAGATGCAGTCGTCGATCGCGATCAAGATACAGGACGCGACACTGCTGAAGCGGCTGGTCTACAAGCTCTTGATGCCGGTGGGCATCCGGATCACCGAGAGGAGACTGGCCGGGCAGGCCGCGCGGCTCAGCGACAAAGTGCTCTACGGGATTGCGTACCTCCTGCTGTACCGCAGCCTCCGGCAATTTCTCGGCCTTTCCCGCTCGCGGATAACGATATCGGGAGCGGCGCCTATCTCGCCGGAAATCCTGAAGTACTTCCACGCGATGGGTTTGAGAATTCGCGAGGGATACGGCCAGACGGAGATGTCCGGCATTACCTTCATCCATCATTTCGACGACGTGAAGATTGGGACCGTGGGTAAGCCCATCCCCGGCGTGGAGATCAAAATCGGCGAGGACGGCGAGATCCTGGAAAAGGGTCCCGGCGTATTTCAGGGCTATTACAGGGATCCGGAAGGAACAGCCCGAATATTTCGGGACGGATGGCTCTGCTCGGGCGATGTGGGCCGTATGGACGAAGACGGCCATCTGACGATCACCGACCGAAAGAAGGACATCCTCATCACCGCGGGTGGGAAGAACATCGCCCCCTCTGAAATCGAGAATCATCTCAAGTTCAGTCCGTACATCAAAGAGGCCATTGTCATCGGAGACGGCAGGAAGTTCCTCTCGGCCTTGATCCAGATCGAGTTCGACAATGTGGCCAAATGGGCCCAGGAGCAGAAGATACCATTCACCACCTTCAAGTCGCTCGCTCAGACCCGCGCGGTGTATGAGCTGATTCGAAACGAAGTGGAACAGACCAACGAGAAATTCGCGAGGGTGGAAAACATCCGAAACAACGGGCTGGCAGTGGGGAGCATTTACGCGTTGGTCGCGCTCGGCTTCGTGCTCATATACAAGGCCACCGACGTGTTCAACTTCGCCCAGGGGGAATTGATGATGCTGGGCGCTTACTTCTGTTACACGTTGATCGCGTTGGCCGGACTGGACTATCTCACCTCATTCCTGCTGACACTCGGTTTGTGTTTCGTGATGGGGATGGTCATAGAGATGCTCGTACTGCGTCCGCTGGTAGGGAAACCGATCTTTTCGGTGATCATGGTGACTATCGGACTGGCGGTCATGCTTCAGGGCTTGACATCTCTCGTCTGGGGTGACGATGTCCACAACTTCCCGGCCTTCTTTTCGAGCAAGGTCTTCAGCATCCACACCGTGCGTCTGAGACCAATCGAAATGTGGATATTCGGCAGCACGGTGGCCCTTGTCATCGCGTTTCTCCTCTTCTTCAAGTATTCCAAAGTCGGCATTGCCATGCGAGGAACGGCAAACGATCAGGACACCGCGATGCTGATGGGCATCAGTGTGCGGCGAATATTCTCCCTCTCCTGGGCCGTGGCCGCGATCATCGCCGCGGTAGGCGGCATTTCCTATGCAAATCTGCTCTTCGTCAGCCCAGACATGAGCCACATCGCTCTCCGGGCCTTTCCCGCGGCCATACTCGGCGGCCTTGACAGCGTTCCGGGCGCAATCGTCGGCGGGCTTATCATCGGGGTCTGCGAAACACTTGCCGGCGCATATCTCGACCATTTGCTCGGCGGCGGTATCAAGGAAATCACCTCGTTCGTCATTCTCATAGCGATTTTGATGATCAAACCCTACGGTCTGTTCGGTAAGAAAGAGATAATCAGGGTATGACGAGATGCTGAACGGCAACTACAAAGTATCATATCGGGACGACATCAAGATTTTCCAGACGGGTTTCGTGAAGTTCTGGTTGTATCTGTTTCTCGCACTCTGTTTCGTGTTTCCCATCGTTGCGGATCGTTACTTCCTCTACATGGCCAATTTGGCAATGATCGCCATTCTGGGCGCACTCGGGTTAAACATCCTGGTTGGATATACCGGCTTGATTTCGATAGGACATGCGGCATTCCTGGCAATCGGAGCATACACGTGCACCATACTGATCACCAGGTTCCACGTCCCATTCATCGCGGCCATTCCGCTGGCCGGAATCGCGTCCGCAGCCGCAGGTCTGATTGTGGCTGTGCCGTCACTCCGCTTGAAAGGCTTGTACATCGCGATCACCACCTTCGCGTTCGGTTTCATCGTTCAGCATGTTATCGTCCGCTGGGACAGCGTAACCGGCGGCCCCGACGGCCTGTCGGTCCCTCCCGTAGACCTGCTGGGAATATCACTCGATTCGGACCGGCGTTATTGCTACTTCCTCCTCATCATGGTGATCGGCTTCACCGCGTTCGCAAAAAACCTGTTTCGCACGCGTGTGGGGCGTGCGTTCATCGCCATTCGGGACCATGACACGGCAGCCGAGGTCATGGGGATCGAACTGGCAAAATACAAGCTCCTCTCCTTCAGCATAAGTTCCTTCTATGGGGGAGTGGCCGGCGCGGTCTTCGCGGCGTATCTCAAATTCATCACCTTCGAGCATTTCACGCTCGGCTTGTCGATCAGCTATCTGGCCATGATCGTCGTGGGAGGCTTCGGCAGCATACTCGGGTCGATCTGTGGAGCCGTATTCATTACGCTGCTCCCCGAAGCCATCCAGATGGGGACCGATCTGGTGAGGGACCAATTCCCTCTCCTGACCACCCGGTTTGCCGCCCTGAAGACGGTCATCAACGGCTTGATCATCGTGCTGTTTCTCCTTTTCGAGCCGGACGGTATGTACGGCCGCTGGCAAAAGATAAAGGCTTACTGGACCAATTGGCCGTTCACCTATTGACGTGTCTTCACGATGGCTTGCAGGCTCCGTCGTGGGGCGATTCATTTTGCAAACTGCCAGGTCGGTGATGGGGACTGCCCGGAGAGTGCAACAGGTGGTCCAGGGGGACATCACGGCACGTACCAAACCAGACGCTGGAAGACGTTCATTCGGACAGGAGTTATTCCGAAAGGATTGCACCATGCTTCGCTCACCACAGAAAGGAAGGAGAAGATCATGAAAAAGGCTCGATTGTCTTTGGTTGTCATGGCCGTGACGGCGCTGGTTTTGGCCGCGTGCCTTGGCCCGTCGGTTGCCGCGGGCGTGCCCGGCGTCACCGACAAGACCGTTACGATTGGCGGACCCATGTTGATAACCGGCCCCATCGCAGTCCTGGGCACGGCTGCCGCGGACGGACTGGCAATCTACTGGAAGTGGGTCAATGACGAGGGCGGTGTCCATGGGAGGAAGGTGAAGTGTCTGATGGTGGACGACGGGTACAACCCCACCCGAGCCGTCGCGGCTGCGAGAAAGCTCATCACCCGGGACAATGTATTCGGCTTCCTCACAACTTCCGGCACACCCCAGACGCTCCAGTTGATGCCGATTCTTGAAAAAGAGCACGTGCCGGCATTGTCCGGCATCGTTCCCTCGTTTCCGGGCATCATGAAAACCCTGCCCGACATGTTCACCTTTGGGATGCCCTATGGTGACCAGATCGTATTGGGCATCGACTATTTCATCAAGGATCAGAAGAAAAAGCAGCCCACCCTGGGAATCATCTATCAGGACGACGCGTACGGCAAAGAAGTGAAGCGAGGGATGGACCTGGCCGGCATGAAACAGTTGCGTAAGGTGTACAAAAAGTATCGACCGGATATCAAAGACATACAGCATTACCATATCCTCGGCTATCTCAACAGCCTCATTTTCAATGAAGCACTCGAACGGTCCGGGAGAAACCTTACCCGCCCGGGCTGGATCAAGGCGATGGAGTCGATCAAAGACTTCTACACGGGAGGCCTCACCGGTGCGATCAGCTTCGGCCCGAACATGCATTCCTCGAAATGTCAGGGAAGGGTGTTCAAGGCTGATCTGGAGAAAAAGCGGTGGGTGCCGGTGACCGATTATCGACTGCCGAGCGTTCAATAGCGGCACCGGCACACCCCTTGGAAGAGGAGAGCAGGGGTAATACCGGAGCGTCAGTGAGAAAGCAGCCTGGGGGAACCTTTTCCAGACCGAAGAGATTCCCCCAAAGCGTTCTCGTGCACGGGTATCCAAGGAAATGGCAAGATCATGGAAGTCTATGAAAAGTTGCTCGACAAAATTGCGCAGCATCCGATGGGAGCTCCGAGAGATGACACCATCCTCGTCATCCTTCGAGAATTGTTCGAGCCGGATGAGGCCGAGCTTGCGCTGAACATGAGCCTCAAGGGCCTGTCCGCGGATGAAATAGCCCGGCGGGCAGGCATTCCGCTCGAGGTGGCGTCAGGTCTCCTGGAGGGGATCCGATGCCCGGGTTCTTCGAGTTCTCCCTGATGAGAGGGGAGAGGAACCCGCGGACCGAACGCATGGGTAAGCTGTGGGACGAGTATTTCAGGAAGGCGCTCGGGAGTGAAATGCACCGCACGTCGGTCCCGATGAGTCGTGTGATAACCATTCACACGAGCATACCGTACGGGATGGACATCTTTCCTCACGAACATGCGATTCAACTGGTGTCTGACAGCCCCACTGTCGCGCTCGGACAGTGTCAATGTCGTTTCTCGGTTCAAAAATGTGATGCGCCGCTTGATGTGTGCCTTATGCTGAATAACTGGGCTGACTTCACCATCGATCAGGGAATTGCCGTCAAAGTGTCGAAAGACCGGGCCATAGACGCGCTGCGAAGAGCGGATGAGGCTGGGCTCGTCCCTACGACAACCAACACGAAGGGGCCCGTGCCCTATATATGTAATTGCTGTCCCTGCTGTTGCTTCATGCTGCGCGGCATCGTCGAATTTCAACAGAGCACACTTGCCACCTCGAGCTTCCTTGCCGTCATCGATAAAGATGCCTGCGTAGGATGCGGCGACTGCGTCGAACGATGTCCGTTCGATGCAATGGTATTGGACGAGGATGACAAGGCCGAAACAACCGCGGAGCGATGTTACGGCTGCGGGCTGTGCTGCTCCGCGTGCCCGTCCGAGGCTATTTCAATGACCAAGCGCACGGAGCGTCCGGAACCGTACGAAACCGGGCAATCTCTTATCCTGGATATTGCCAGGGACAAACGGAAAACCAAAGCCTCCGAAACGGATAGGGGGCGCGAGAAATAGGAGACCGACGTACATCATGCCGAACCTGCTTGTGGATGAACGGGATGTCGCCTTCTTGTTGTTCGAACAGTTCGATCTCG
>JARRRG010000556.1:0-2896 GCA_037380965.1 Deltaproteobacteria bacterium | reverse complement strand
GTTGCCCCTGACTTTGCCGTGGATACCGAACCGGGCGCTTCCAAGGACATTCCCTCCTTCAACGACACCAACGATGTCCTCACCTCTTTGGCGGGTGATCGTGACACTGCCCTCGGCTCCAAAGATGGGGCCCTGAGCCTTCCCCACCCAGACGCCTCTCAGATCCACACTCCCGCCGGCTGCGGGACCCACAGCCAGCACCACCAACAGCAGCGCCACTGAACACGAAACTCGAAAACAGGCTTCCCTTTTCATGAGGCCAATAGTAGCACATTTGGGGGACCAAAGACAGCAAAACAGGGACCCGGAAGAGCCCATCCCTCCCGGTCCCGGCGAGAAGAGCTCCGCCCCGGACCGGTAACCTGAACACCTTTCCTGCGATTCCCCTGAGTCTCGGACAGGCAGGCACATCTCACGTCCGAAGACTTCCCGTCCTTGTCACAAAGCGTTCGCTACGCTGACCTCGGTTGGAGTGAGTCGATGTGGGGCGAGCCCAACCTGCGGGGTTCCGGCATGGGGAAAATCATCTGTTCGCGTCCCGCTCCTTAAAGGAGGAGATGTTTTCGTCGAACCGTTCATTAAAAGAAATTTGGAGGTCTTCCATGCCGGGGATGACGTAGGAATCCGCGTGAAGTTTCTGATTGTGCGAGCTTTCCTCGTCAAAGCCGCACCGCACATCGCAATAGTTGCAGTACGGGAAGTAGGGTTTCTTCGAGTTGACCGTAGCTCGGATCTTTTGATAGTGCGGCCCGCGCCAGACCGACTCGAATCCGTTGTCAAAAAAGCCGATCCGCTGACACCACGAGTGGTAGCAGAACCTGACGGAACCATCGGTGTCGATCTGGCAGAACTGCCACGGACTCAGACACTTTTTCGCGCGGTTATCCCGGCCCGGCAAGGGTGGCAGGTCCAGTTGAATCCGAGACTCCTTGGCCCGTCTCCTGGCTTCAGCAAACACCTGCTCCGCGAGGTCGGGATGATTGAATAGGGACTCGTCGAACTCGATGTCATTGGAGACATTGAGGTATTTCACGACGACCTTGTACAAGCCATATTTTGCGCAGATTCCAAAAATCTCCGGCAGTTCCTCGATGTTGGACCTCATGACCACGTAACGAAACCAGAGCCTCGGATACGAGACGCGAGACCGCTCCCTGAGTCCGGAGAGGTACTCGAGATTACCGAGAATCTTCTCATACCTTGCCCCGCGCCTGATTCGCTCGAGGGTCTCCTTCCTGGCCCCATCGAAGGAGATGCAAAGCTCGTGAAGGCTCTGGTCCGCCACCATCCACCGGGCGGTCTCCTCATTGAGAAGCATGCCGTTACTCGTCATTGTCACCAGCGTACGGGAATCCCGAGCTAATCTCAGGGCGTCTCTTATACGGGAATAGAGCAGAGGCTCACCGCCGGAGCAGATAAAGAGATTGAGCGCGGTGGGAAACAACTCCCGCGCGATTTGCTCGTACAGGTCAAAGGACATCCAGCGCTCGCCCTTCAACGAACCGTACGACACGCAGAATGTGCACCTCAAGTTGCAGGCTTTCGTCAGAATGATGTCCAGGCCTACCGGCAGACTGACGGGAGCAACTCTCCCCATGAGGGCTTCCGCGTAGTTCACAAGCCCGTTGAAATGGGCCTTTGGATTTGTCTTGCGCAAGAGGATGAGCGCGGGCGTTAGCGGGCTGTCCATTCCTCGGCTCACAGAGATTGTTTCGGTTCGTATTCTCGCGTCAAGGGGCTCCCCTCCGGAAGCGTGTTCCCGCCTATGCCACAACCGCAATCGTGGCCGCGACAAGCACACCTGACCTTGGCACTAGGTACATAGCATACAGCGTCCGCTAAATGAAATCTCTCTCGTGGGCACGCGGCCCTCTTCGCCGCGGTCAGCCTCATTACACGGTTCCTGAGTGATTTCGGTTGGGCTGACCGCGACGCTTTATGCGAGTGTGAGTGTTCCGAATCGCGACTGCCGCATTGGTTCGTCGGGGAGGAAGGAAGGGAGGCCGCACGTCAGTTGAGGCATCAGTCCGGATGGGTGCCGCGGACCGGCGACCGAGCTCGATGGTGATTCGCGGCATTTGCCCGTCCGGACAAAAGAGGATTTGACCGCACGGAAATCCGGGTGCTATGGTGTTTCCAGCGGATCTTCTTACCGGTGACCGTCGATCTTGATTCAGTCATTGAACCTGAGCGAGGAGATAGGTTGCTTGACGAGGAGGAGGGATCATGCGCAACATTGGCATCTTTGTCCTGTATCAAGTGGTCTTCGGTCTCTTCCAGACAGCGGCCTACGCTGCCAAAGGGTGGTACACACTGGTTGGGGCATGGGGACTGATCCTCGCCCTCACGTGGATCGAGGAAAAGTCCCTCACCATGAAAATCATTCAGACCATCATTCAGACAATTGCCTTCCTCGCGCTCCTCGGGTTTCTGAGCTCGGGAATGGTCAAGCTCTGACCGCGGGAACAGCATGGGCCTCTCGCGATCTGAACGATGTTCTCGAGACGAATGAAGCCGCGGCGCTTCCTCGTGAAAACCGATAGCGGTCAACGTCCTTTCCAGGTGGGGTCGCGTTTCTCGAGAAATGCCCTGACACCCTCCCCCGCGTCTTCCGTCGTGCAGAGGCGGGCAAATGCCTCGCCCATGTACTCGAACGCTTTCCGGTACTCGAGGTCCGCGGCCGCGTAGAAGGCCTTCTTGCTCAACTGGACACCCACGGGACTCCTCCGGGCCAAATCGGCCGCCCAGCGACGGGTCTCGCTTTCAAGGTCCGAAGCCGGGACCACTCTGTTCACGAGTCCCATCTCCAGCGCTCGCTGGGCCGGAATCAGCTCGCCGTACAACAACAATTCGAGGGCCCGCTTCCGGCCAACCGACCTGGTCACGGGAATCACGG
>JARRRG010000555.1:0-2898 GCA_037380965.1 Deltaproteobacteria bacterium | reverse complement strand
TGCGCCATGATTCGAAGGGGGAGACGCCTCTCCCCCTTCGAGCATCCCCCATCGGAGACCCGGAAAGTCTACTTGTTAAATGGCGAAGTGGTATCACATCCTGTGTCCCCGTCATTTACGTTGTGCACGCGGCCGCCTTGAGCTATGCTCGAACCATGGCCGAAAGACGCTTCCCATTGGGGAGACCGCTGCTTATTTTCCAACCAATCCCCTTATGGTCATGACCGACAACGACCGGATTGCACAAAACCATGCCATTGCCTGTCAAGTGGCGTAATCTCTGTTTTGTGGCATTGGCCGAGCTCCTGGCGATGGCTCTGTGGTTTTCGGCTTCCGCGGTGGTTCCCCAGCTTGCCGCGGCATGGAACCTGGACGGCAGCCGGGAGGCCTGGCTCACGATGAGCGTCCAGCTCGGGTTCGTCACGGGCACATTGCTCAGCGGCGTGCTGAACCTGGCCGATCGAATCGACAGTCGCCGTCTGTTTGTCGCGAGCGCCGTGCTTGGAGCACTGTTTAACGCGGCCATTCCTCTGCTCAACTGCGGTCCGGGGACGACGATCGTTTTTCGTTTTCTCACCGGAGTTTCCCTTGCAGGCGTGTACCCTCCGGGCATGAAAATCGTGGCCACCTGGTGCCGGGAAGATCGAGGGCTTGGCATAGGGCTCCTCGTTGCCGCGGTAACCGTGGGCTCGTCAATGCCTTACTTGCTGAATGCCGTGCCCTTGTTCGGAACCGCGGGGATGCCGCCGTGGCCGTCGGTTCTGCTGGCAACGTCGGGTATGGCCCTCATTGCCGCGACGATCGCGGGCTTTTTCGTGCAAACAGGGCCGTTCCTGGCTCAACTTGCGCCCTTTGATTGGCGTTTCGCCCTGAGGGGGTTTGCGTACCGGCCCACCCGCCTTGCCAATTTCGGGTACCTGGGTCACATGTGGGAGCTGTACGCCATGTGGGCATGGTGTCCGCTCTTCCTGATCGCAAGTTACCAGGCCGCGGGCAAGAGCCTTGAGGCCGCTCGACTGGCCGGCTTCGCGGTGATTGGGGTCGGTGCCCTGGGGTCCGTGCTCGCGGGCGTACGTGCCGACAGGGTGGGCCGTACGACCATCACCGTGTGGAGTCTCGCGGTATCCGGAATCTGTTGCCTTGTCGTTGGATTCTTTTTCGCAGCACCCGCTGTTGTGACGGTGCTTTGCCTGATCTGGGGCTTTGCCGTTGTCGCTGACAGCGCACAGTTCAGCGCGGCCATAAGCGAGCTCACCGAACCCCGGTACGTGGGGACCGCTCTCACGGTGCAAACGGGTTTTGGGTTCCTCCTCACGCTCATTACGATTCGGATCATTCCTTTTCTTACCAGAACAATTGGCTGGGACTACGTGTTTATGGTTCTGGCAATCGGCCCGGCATTCGGCATCTGGAGCATGCTCCGACTGCGAGGTTTACCGGAGTCTCGACACATGGCTTCGGGGAATCGGTAGAGAGGTCAGAGTCATCGTTCAGAGCTTTCTCACGTTTACCGCAGGCGTGGCGGGCCGCGGAAGCAACGGCTGGGAATGCCCGTGGAGTTCGGGGACCGATGGCTCCATCATGAAAGGCTCATCGGCAACCATTGAAAGCGAACGGCGCGGCCGCGGCACCTGGCGTCCAGCGTTGCTCTCATATTGAGGAGAGCCATCGGTACTGAATTGTCAGTTGACAGTGTGGAAGTCCGTGGTATAAGCTGCATGATCTAATCACGTCCATATGTTGAGCGGGCACCCGAGGAGGGTGCCGAGAAGCGCTTCTCTCCCTTGGGGAACGGTCAGGTAACATCGCAGACGGGGCTCTGCCGGTACGGCGTCTTTTCAATAACCGTTTCGTCAACAGGGCAATGAGGCGCGGTTCAAGACCTTCCTGGTTGGACGGAACCGACCTTCATGGCCGGCCAAACCATATATCAGACCACAACGAAGTATCGTCGAGATAGTGAAGTTGCGGGCAATTCTCAGAATGCAATCGCTTTTCGGACTTCGAAATCGGATACACGGTAGCTAGTTGCGGCAAGCTCCGGCGCGGGATGGAGCTTGCCATCTGGATATATAGGGGGTTTTGGGGAGAGTGAGGAGACCCTTGTGCACGCAGGGTCTCCGTCCGCTTTGCGAATTCTTCTTCACTTTGGCGGCAGTCACTCGGGAAGAGGCTCTCCGAGGGTCCGGAGAGACAGCGCCGCCTTACTGAGGATCGATTGCGCACTCGAGCCCGGTCAATAGCTGTGTTGCAAGCAAAGGTCGTGAGAACGGAAACCTTTCACAAAAGGAGGAGGATGATGGAGTACAAGAAACGTCTCGGACTCGCCGGCCTGATCATCGCTCTGGCGGTAGTGCTCGTCTTTGCCATGTCCCCGGCTACCGCAATAGCTCAGAAGCCCATAAAGATCGGCATCATCGACTGCTATTCGGGCGGCGCGGCAGCATTCACCAAGCCGGCTCTCTCCGCCTGGCAAATGGTCGTCGCGGACTTCAATGCCAAGGGCGGGCTGAAAGGGCGGAAGATAGAGCTGCTGACCCGTGACAGCAAGTTCAAGGCGGATGAAGCACTGGCCCATGCCCGTGAATTGGTCCTCAAGTATAACGTGGATTTCCTCGCCGGCACCGTGAGCAGCAGTGCAGGGCTCGCTGTCTCCGAATTCGCGCGCAAAAGGAAAAAGCTCTTCATCGTCCACATTGCCTGAAGTCACCGCATTACCGGCGAGAAGGGCCACAAGTACGTGTTCCGGGCCTGTCCGAACTCTGCTATCGAAGGGTTGGCCGGCGGGGCGTACGCAGCCCAGAAACCGTACAAGAAGTGGTACATCATCGGTGATGACTACGAGTACGGCCATTCGATCGCGGACAATTTCTGGAAGGGACTCAAAAAGAACAAGCC
>JARRRG010000554.1:0-2905 GCA_037380965.1 Deltaproteobacteria bacterium | reverse complement strand
GCGCTGGACATGGTGGATTTTCGTCAGCGTCTGGTCTTTCGAGACCTCGCTCCTGACGACCCCGAGGACGATCGTCCCACCATGGGAATGAATCGATCCTTCTTGATCAACACCTACTTTCCCTTTTTCAATGCCTTCTTCAAGGCGCTCGGATACCGGGTCGTCTTGCCCGGGAAGGTTGATCCCGCAGGTGTGGACCAGCAAGGAGCGGCCTTCTTCTTTCCGGCAGAGATCGCTCACGGGTACATGCACGACCTTTTGAGGAAGAAGCCGGACATATTCTTCATGCCTCATATCAGGGGCGTTCCCACTGATCACGAGAATCCCAACACCTGTACGTGCGTGTTTGTCCAGGGTGAGGCCTATTATCTTGCCGGCACCTTCGAGGCATTGAGATCGGCGAAGGTGTTGAAACCCTATCTGGACCTGAGCCGAGGTTTTGAATCAAAAACCGGGGACTTTCTCAAGACCGCGGCGGACCTGGGTTTTTCACAGGCCGAGGGGCTGGCCGCGTTCAAAGCGGGCATGGCCGCGCAGGAGGAGTTCAAGAATCGTCTGCGGGCCAAGGGCTCTGAGATTCTCAAGGAACTCGAGGACGATCCCGGTTCGACCGGCATCGTTCTTTTTGGGCGTCCTTACAACGCGTTTGCCGGCGAGGCCAATAAAGGGATCGCGGCGAAGTTCGCTTCCAGGGGATACCGGATCCTGCCGTTCGATATGCTTCCGTACGAGGGTGAGGGCCTTGACGACGCGGAGACCATGTACTGGTCTATGGGGCGAATGATCCTCAAAGGCGCGCGCCTGGTGAAGAATCACCCCCAACTCTTCGGAACCTATATCAGCAACTTCTCTTGCGGACCCGATTCCTTTGTGGTCGGGTACTTCCGTCAGGAGATGGGGCGCAAACCGTCTTTGACTCTCGAGCTCGACAGCCACACGGCCGACGCGGGCCTCGAGACTCGCATCGAAGCCTTTCTTGACATTGTCCGCTATTATCGGGAGCTGGAAGATAATAAGCAGATCGTGCAAGGAGCACAGGAATTCAAGGCCGCGCGCGTCGGTATTTTCAATGGAAAACCCGCGCTTGAAACCTCTGACGGCAGACGGCTCCCACTCAACCATCCTGATGTGAGAGTGGTCATACCGGCCATGGGGCGCTTCGGCCACCAGGCATTGGTAAGGGCCTTTCACAAGGTGGGCATACGAGCGTACCCCATCCCACCCGCGGACGAGGAAGCGCTGAAACTCGGCCGTGGAAATTCCACGTGCAAGGAGTGCCTGCCCCTTCAGACCACGGTGGGCTCCATGCTCAAGTACTTTCGGGATGAGCGGCCCCCGGGCGAGGTTACGGCCTATTTTATGCCCGGAGCCTCCGGGCCGTGCCGCTTCGGTCAGTACAATGTGTTTTCGCGGCGTCTCATTGAGCGGCATCGCATTCCGGACGCGGCCGTGCTGACGCTCAATGCCGCAAACGGCTACATGGGTCTCGGTGACAAGTTCACCTTGCCGGCCTGGCGAGCCATTGTCATCTCGGACGTGATGTACGAGATCTGGTCGACAATTCTTGCAGCCGCGCAGGATCGGGAATCGGCACTCGACATCTACCAACGGGAATGGTCCGCGCTCGTGGACGTGATCGACAAGCCGTGGAAAACGATCCGCAGGCAAATCGAATCGGCCGCGCAAGAACTGTCCGCGATTCCGCTGAAGATGCCGTATGAGGAGATACCCAAGATCTCTCTTATCGGTGAGATATATGTGCGTAATGATCCGATATCACTGCAGAAGCTTGTAGAGAAGATGGCGGATCGCGGATTCATCGTACGGACATCCCAGACGAGCGAATGGATCAAGTACGTGGACTGGCTCATCAAGCATCGCATCGAGGGAGACAAGCCGGATATTCCCTTCTGGATCCGCCATTACGTCAAGCGATACTTCGATCACAAGATCCGCAGACTCTTCGCGCCGGCCGGGCTTTTCTTTGATGAGACACTCAAGGTCGAGGAGCTCATAACTGCCGGAGAGGAATTTGTTTCCCCCTTGCTGACGGGTGAGGCGATCCTGACCGTGGGCGCGGCCTTGCATGAAATCATGCATCCCGCGTGCGGCATCATCTCCATAGGACCCTTTGGATGCATGCCCAGCAGGGTGGCGGAATCAATACTCTCCGAACAATTCACCCGAGGTCGCAAACAGGAACTTCTGTTGCGAGCGAACGGCAAAGATCCTTCCCGTCACTGGCGTTGCTTGGAGAAGAAAGATCGAAAGCTCCCCTTTCTCGCGATAGAAACCGACGGGAACGCGTTTCCCCAGATCATAGAGGCTCGTCTCGAGGCATTTTCTCTCCAGGCCAAGCGCCTGCACGAGGAGATGCTCGAACAGAACCACGGGCGAGGTTGATCCGGGTACCGGGCATGAGACGGTGAGCTCCTGCGGACGCGCGGTGTCAATGCAGGAGCATGCCGCTCTCTCAGCCAACACGTGCAGACTTCCAGCTTGAAGCATGTACCGATTCGGGGCGACCCAGAGCCCATTCCTGATCGCTCCAGGCCGCTCAACCCTTGGCAGGGTGCAATCCGTGGTGATGAAGGACAGAAAACACGCGGGCGAGAGAGGACGACGCGCGGAGAAGATCGCCGCCAACTACTTGTCGAAACAAGGGTACCGAATTATCGAGCGGAACTTCGCGTGCAAGCTGGGAGAAATCGACATCATTGCCCGTCACGAAGGAGATCTGGTGTTTGTGGAGGTGCGATCGAGGCATTCCGCTTCGGCAGTCAATCCGGCCTACTCAGTGGATCGCCACAAGCAGCGCAAGATAGTCAGATCGGCCGAGGTATATCTCGATAAACATTTCGATCGGACGCCGCCGTCCCGTTTCGATGTCGTCCTGGTAACCTTT
>JARRRG010000553.1:2947-4000 GCA_037380965.1 Deltaproteobacteria bacterium | reverse complement strand
CGGCAAGGCAACCAGACGGTCTCTTAGGAAAGGCCGTGGTTGACACCACCGGATTTGAACCCTTGACCACCTGAACCCCCCTAGGAGTCTGTTGACCAACCACTCACATTGGAGCAGGTTGGGTGGTGACGTTTTGTTGGTTTCCGCGTGGTAGTGCGAGATGGTTTGTCGTCAGGTTGACTTCCGGAGAGGGAAATGAAGGCGTCAGTCTCGAAAAAGGGATGAATTGCCCTGTCGAGTCCACTTCTACGCGAATGCGGGCAGACGCCTCCCGCTTCTCCACATCTTCAGGACATTATGGCCCAGGCAGATGACATGCCACTCCGCTTTCACCATGTCCAGCCCTCGAAGGAGAAACTGGCGGAAGCCTCTCACGTGTTTGATTTGACCGATCACCGCCTCGACCGACTCCTTGCGCTTGGAATAGGTCTTCCTCCCTGCTTTGGTCTGCAGTTTCCTGCACATCCTCTCCACGGAGCTCAGGGCCTTGGGAATCCGTCCTTTCGGTGCGGCCTGGAGCTTGTCCGAGTGCTTGATGCGATCGCGACGGATGAACGGCTCGATGTAATTGTTCTCACAGGACTCGACGTTCTCGGTGCTGAAATACCCTGAGTCCGCAAGGGCGCGATCCGGGACCTGCCCGGTGTTCGACTCAACCTGTTCGAGCAGAGGCATCAGTTGTTGTTTATCATTCGCCTGTTGCGTTACGTCGGCACTGACAATGATATGCGTGGCACAGTCCACGGCAAGCTGGGCATTGTACGCCTGTTCAAAAGATTTGGTGGCGTTGTCCTTCATGATCCGGCTCTCGGGATCGGTAAAGTTTATCTGTTCTTTGGCTTTGGGAACCAATGCGGGATTGCTCTTCCCGCCTGTGCCCGCTGTCGGAGGTCCATCGTCCTCATCAACTGATCCCGGTTGGGAAACCTCCTGCCTCTTCCTCTCTTCCAAAGCCGCCTTCGCCGACTGGATCTTTGCTATGCGATCTTCCCTGAATTGCAGCTCACGGGGCAGCTCATCACCACGATTGGCTTTGCCATATTTCCTGTCTTC
>JARRRG010000553.1:0-2914 GCA_037380965.1 Deltaproteobacteria bacterium | reverse complement strand
CCATCCGACCATAGCTCATGGACTTGTGCTTGGATGCATTGGCCTTCAGCTTCGTCCCGTCCAGCGCCACATGGCCCAGCTTCACCAATCCCATCTCGTCGGCAAGCAGCAACACCGCGACAAAAAGCTCCGAAAGCTCTCTCAGATGTCGCTTCCTGAACTTGGCTATGGCCGAATGGTCCGGGTGATATCCCGCAGCCAAAACCCGAAACGCCACATCCTCATAGGTCTTCTTCTCGATCTGTCGGGAACTGGGAACGCCTACGCAATAGGCATAAATCAGTACCTTGACCATCATGGATGGATGAAAACCAGGCTTGCCTCCTTTCAAGTGATCGTAGTGCCCTTCAATCCTCGACAGATCAAGACCATCGACCATGTCACTGACAAACCACGCCAGATGATTCTCCGGCAACCATGAACGCAGATCCGGAGGCAGCAATAACAACTGATCCGGATCGTAACTCTTGAAGCGATGATCTCTCATGAGACGGCTTCATACCACGCGCCCACTGTCTTGTATACGGTTAAGCGACAGACTCCTAGTGTCAATGATAGTCGTGGCCATGCTCAGAGAGTCGCCTGACAAGAGTACGCTAGCCGAGTAAAGCGACCAAGCCAACCTCGGGACTTCATCGATAAACCATGGCCGGCAGCCACGTCACGAGTGAAGGCCAAAATCCTACGACGAGCAGACCGACCAGCTGGAGGATGATGAACGGAATGACACCCCTATAGATGTCGGCCAGTTCCACACCCTCCGGGGCGACACCCTTCAAGTAGAAAATCGCGAAGCCCACGGGAGGCGTGAGAAACGATGTCTGGAGCGTAACCGCCATTAATAAAAGAAACCAGACCAGTTCCGGTTGGCTCAGCACGCCGAAGCCGGGGATGTTGATGTCCAGGCTACTGACAACCGGAGCGATCAAGGGCAGAATGATGAGGGTAATCTCCACCCAGTCCAGGAAGAAGCCAAGCAAGAAGACGCAAAAGAGAATAAAGGCGATGATGCCGTACGGTCCGAATGGCAGACCCGATAGTGCGCGTTCGATGAATTCGTCCCCACCGAGTCCGCGCAGAACAAGGGCAAAGCACGTGGCCCCGATCAGGATACCGAAAATGTACGCATTGGTGTTAAACGTTGCATAGAGAACCTCCTTGAGCACATGGAAATTCAAACGCCGATTGGCCAGAGCAAGTAACGTCGCTCCGAGCGCCCCGACGCCGCTCGCTTCGGTAACCGTGGCGATGCCCATGAAAATGGACCCGAGTACGGCCACGATGAGCAGTAATGGCGGAATGATACTCTGAAAAATCTCCCAAAATATCCTTAACGTCACTCGTCGGAGATCTTCAGGCAATGGTGCGGCGTCCGGCCTGAGGTAACAATAGACGAGCAGATAGACAACATACAACGCAGCCAAAATGATTCCGGGGAAAATTGCCCCCAGGAAGAGATCACCTACGGAAAGTCCCAATTGGTCCGCCATGACCACCAGCATGATGCTCGGTGGAATCAGAATACCCAATGTGCCGGCCCCTGCGACGGTTCCCAAGGCCAAGGCCTTGGAATAACCCTGGCTCAGCATGGCCGGAACGCTCAGCAATCCTAGCAGTACGACCGATGCTCCAATAATGCCGGTGGATGCGGCCATGAGCACCCCGATGAGAGTTGCAGTCACTGCCAACCCACCTCTGACCCTGCCGAAGAGGTGTTGAGACGATTTCAGAAGGTTTTCGGCGATGCCTGACTGATCGAGCATCAAGCCCATGTAGATGAACATCGGTAGGGACACGAGTACCCAGTTGGACATGATTTTGTAAATGCGGGTTACCGCGATGCCGAAGTAGTTTAAATCCAAGCCGGTGAGCGTGCCCAAGTACTGATCGGATAGGTAGCCCACCCCGGTGAACAGGATCGCGGTACCCGCAAGGCAGAATGACACAGGATATCCGGTCAAGAGAAAACCGATAAAGGTTACGAACATCAATATGACGAGAAAATCAGTGAATTCCATTCTCTCGACCCATCAGGATACCGAATGATCGGATCAATCGGGACACCGCAGCCACTCCGAATAAGGCAAAGCTCACCGGAACGACCGCTTTGACCGCCCATCGCCAGGGAAGCCCCATTGGAGCGAGAGACCGTTCGTTGAGCACCCAGGAGGCCCAAAAAAATTCAATGCCGTAATAGATAACGACTGCAATGAACGGGAACAGGAGAAATACCTTGCCCAATACCTCAATCCAGGCACGCGTGCGGACGGAGAGCCTGCCGGACAGGAGATCGACTCGAACATGAGAGTCGCTCACCAGAGCGTAGGAAAGACCGAACATGAAGGCCAGTGAGTAGAGGTGCCATTCCAGCTCCTCCAAGATGACGAGGCCGTGGCCAAAACCGTAGCGCAGCACGACCTGAAGGACGATAACCAGAATGAGCACCCCATTGGCCCATGCAAGGAATCTCCCAATACGCAGAATGAACCCATCCAACGCATCGGGTGCATCCCATGTTTGTTGACGGCCTGTCATGCGGTCACCATTTATTTTTCGCACTTGGGCCGAGGCAAATAAGCCTTGCAGGCCCACGGTCGATATTGGGCGAAGTAAGCCTGGTAATCATCCCAGACCTTCTTGACCATGGGGTCTTGATCCGCGGCCTGTTTGATCACCTTACGCCACGTCTTGTGGAAAAGATTCAAAAGTTCTGGTGAATAGACCTCGTTATGCACACCGTGTTTGGCATTGTCGATCAGGGCTTTGCCCTGGAGCGCGGTGGACCTTCCCAACGTGTAGGTAGTCACTGCTCGTGTGGCGAGCTCGAGCACTGCCTTGTGCTGATCGCTCAATTTGTTCCACGTGTCTTTGTTGAGAACGAGTTCAAGGTGGGTGACCGGTTGGTGCCAGCCCG
>JARRRG010000552.1:0-4785 GCA_037380965.1 Deltaproteobacteria bacterium | reverse complement strand
GAGACTCAAGAGCATTTTTTTCATGGTTGGCCTTCACGGTAAAACTTTTGCATTGCGCCCGGCCCTGCCGATGGCGAAACACCGGCGCGGGCAATCAGAGACCCAGGGCCTCTTTGACCGCGCGGCGGGCCATCACGCGGGCCATTTTGATGCGATACTCTCTCGATGCGGAAGCATTTTCGACCACGATCCCCTCGGCGGCCCTGAATGCAATCTCGCCCGCTTTTTCGACCGCATCGGCATTGGGTTCGGTCCCCTTGATCACGCTTTCGGCTTCTCTGAGCATCACGGGCGCGGGCCCCAGGCCCGAGAGTACCAATCTGAAGTGTTCAACCTTCCCCTTCTCCTGAATGGCCACGGCGGCCGCGTTCACCAGGGGAAAATCCACCGCGGATCTGATACCGAGCCGCCAGTATGACCAGGAGAGGGGAGCCCAGGGTAAGGGGATGCGAATCTCCGTCAGGATCTCTTCAGGAGCGATGTTGAACGGGCTCTCTCCCTTTCCCGTGAAAAATTCGGTCAACGGCACCATGCGCTTGCCGCCGGGACCGGCCAGGGTCACCATTGCGGAGAGCGCCAACAGGACCGGCACGGTGTCTCCCGAGCAGATGGATTGGCACGATTCGGAGCCTTCCAACGCGTGGCATTCCTTGCCGCCGGTACGATGGCAGCTTCCCTTTCCCGTTCTCCAGAAGAGTGACTGGTTGTAGAGCAGGCATCGGGGTGTGAGGCAGAGATTGCCTCCGATGGTGCCTCTGAATGCCTGTATGCCTATCGCACCGATCGATTCGATCGCTTTGACAAGGATAGGAAAATGCTCGACAACCGCGGGGTTCGCGGCGGTGTCGGCCAGGGACGTTCCCGCGCCGAGGATCAAGGCAGCGGGTTCGACGCGGATGCCGTTCATCTCCTTGATTTTCCTGATGCTTATCAGCGTTGCGGGAGAGAAGAGGCGGTGCTTGAGGTTGACAATCAGGTCGGTGCCACCAGCCAGTATTAGAGCTGATGCGCCCTGGTCTCCTTTGATGTTCACGGCCTCGTCGAGTGTTTCCGGCACACGGTATTCAAATGGGGGCAATCGCATGGAAACTCCTGGGATTCACGCTTGATCAGAGTAGGCTGGACGATCGATCCGCAGCCCAGTCCCCGATACGGCTTCGGATTGCTGCAATGGGCTTGACACAATTATTGTTATCGGATTAAGTGATTAGGGAGGATTTGGTCCTTTCCCGGCTCCCATAATAGGCACTCATACAATCACTGTCAATATCATTACTCCCCAACGGAAGGAGAGCAGGGCGTATGGATCTCTTTAGGAAGATAACGGTCTTGTCTCTGGAGCAAGCCACGGTCCTCCCGTACCTTACCTATCGGCTGGCCATGGACGGCTGTCGCGTGATTCGCCTCGAGCATCCGGTTTATGGCGATCCAAACCGCCTCGTCGGGGACCCGTTCCTCGAAGGTGAAGAGCGCATGAACAGCTACTTCATGGCGATAAACGCCGGCAAGGAGGCCATGACCCTCAACCTGGCCGATCCCAGGGGCCAGGAACTGCTGCAACGTCTCATCAGAGACCTGAAGGTGGACGTATTCGCCACAAACCAGCTCCCCAAAAACTACGAAAAGCTCGGAATCGACTACAACAAGCTCAAGGCCGTGAAAGAGGACCTGATCTGGCTCGGGATCACCGGCTTCGGCCCGGGGAGCAATGAAGTAGCGTACGATCCGATCCTCCAGGCGAGGGGCGGACTTATGGAACTGACCGGAGAGCCTGATGGGACCCCGGAAGTGGTCGGTGTGCCGCTCCCGGACATGGGCACGAGCGAGCACTGTTACGGAGCGCTGATGAAGGCCCTCTTTGCTCGGGCCGTGACAGGAACGGGATGCCGAATCGATGTGTCAATGTTTGAGAGTACCACGTCGTGGCTGACGGTACCCCTTACCATGACCCGATCGTTCGGCAAGTACATCACCCGCCGGGGCAACACCCACGAATTTTTCTCTCCCGTGTCCGTGTACCCGACATCCGACGGGTACGTGTACATCGCGGTGGGAAACGACAAGCAATTCCAAGCGCTTGCTGCAATCCCCGAGTTCGCGGCTCTCAATCGGGAGGAGTATGGGAAGAACGCGGGTCGCATCGCGGATGTCGATAACCTTAACCGGATGATTTCCGAGGTCACACAAGAGATGTCGACCGACGCGCTTCTCGCGCAGATGAACTCGATCGGTGTGGCCGCGTCAAAGATCCATGCCGTCGCGGAGGTGGCCGATGACCCCCTCGTCGCGGGCAAGGTGCTCACGGCAAAAGACGAGAAGTCCGGGTTCGAGCTGACCATGGCTCCTTCTCCCATATCCACCGGCTTTCTCGAAGAATCCGGAAACAAGCTCTCCTTTCCTCCGAGATTCGGCGAGCACAATGAATCGATCCTCGGGAAGGAGCTCGGTATCCCGTCGGACGAGCTGAACGCAATGAAGGCCGACGGCGTCATCTGATCCACAGGGAAAGAAACATGGGCGTAGCCAGGTACAAAAGGAATGAAAAAGACGGTATCGAGGAAGTGATCCTCCAGTCCGGCATCAATGTGAAGCCGCGATACGGGCCTGAAGATCTTGAAGAGATCGAATTCGAGTACGCGGAAGACCTGGGCGACCCGGGTGAGTATCCCTTTACCAGAGGAATCCACCCTCAAGGGTATCGGTCCCGGGCCTGGACGACGCGCCAGTATTCGGGTTTTGGTACGCCCGAAGAGACCAACGAGCGCTTCAAGCTCTTGATTTCCCACGGTCAGACAGGTCTCAACGTGGCGTTCGATCTGCCCACCCAGATGGGATCATGGATCTATCCGGTCGAGGACGCAGTGCGCCTTATCGGCGACACCATCGAGTACTCGATCATAACGTTGCCCCGGTGCAATCCGGTTTCCGTGTGCGGATACCACATCCGGGAATCGGGTGCGAGCCCCTCGCAAGAGATCGCTTTCGCCCTGGAAATCGCCAATTCCTACATCGACGAGGCGATCTCCCGCGGTCTTTCGATCGACGATGTGGCCCGCAGGATCACCTTCAACTTCAATATCTTCGGCAACCTGTGGGAGCAGGTGGCCAAGTTTCGCGCGGCACGAAAGCTCTGGGCCGAAAACCTCAAAGAAAAATACGGCGCGGAAAATCCCAAATCCATGCACCTGCGCGGCCTGTTCGGCGGCGGCGGATTCGGTCTGACAAAGGCTCAGCCCGAGAACAATATCATCCGGAGCGCGTACTATGCGCTGGGAGCCGCGTTGGCCGGGGCTCAGACCACCGCGCTCTGCTCCTTCGACGAGGCATTCACCATACCGACCCCACGGGCCGCTCTGCTCTCTTTGAGGACGTGCGAGCTGCTCATGGATGAGATCGGCCTGCGGGACACCGTGGACCCGCTTGCCGGCTCGTACTTCATTGAAACCCTCACCATACAGATGGAAGAGAAGATCCAGCAGGAACGCAAGAAGATCCAGGATGTGGGCGGCATGATCAACGCGGTCTCGAGCGGTTTTGTCCAGAAGCTGGTGGCCCAGCAGGCATACCGATGGGAAAAGGGCCTGAAAGCCGGCGAGTACATCAAGATCGGCGTCAACAAGTACGTGGACGACCAGGACGAGCCCGAAGTGGATCTCCACGAATACGATTCGAGCACCCAGGAAAAACAGATCCAAAACCTCAAGCAGGTCAAGGCCGAGCGGAACGATTCCGAGGACACCAGCACGCTCACAGAGCTAGAAAGGGTCTCCCGCGACAGTGAAAACGTCATGCCCGTGCTCGTCGAGTGCTGCAAAGCCTATGCAACTGTCGGTGAAATGGCCGACGTGTTCAGAAACGTCTTCGGCGAGTTCAAAGAGCCGAGCATCTTCTGAAAGGAAAGCGGAGCAGGAAAGCGGGAGAGGAAGAATTAATCCGGGGGCAACTTTTTGCAAAAAGTCTCCCACGGACTCCCCCTTCAAAAACTTCTGAACTATGCGACAATAAGTGGCCTGACACCGGCCCAAGTCTGAAAATTTGTTTCAAGCCGCTGCATCCCGGTGTGGAAGAGTTCGGGGGCTCCCTTGATTTCCCGTATGCCGGGCGGTGCGGTTTTCCATAATTGCCCGCGGGACGGTCCCACCATGGTGTCTTCTGAGATCGACGGATCTCCGGTGCATATACTGAGAGAACACACCCCATCGTAGAGGCGTGAACCGCGCAACAACCATAGTGGAGGGAGGAGATCATGAGCGCAGTGGATCGGAACTCGGGCTTTTCCAGCCCTGAAGAGACCCTCGGCCCTGACGAGCGACGAGCGTACCAGGAGAGATTTCTCAGGGAAATCGTGAGTCATGCGTACGCGCACGGCACCCCCCTGAAGGCTGCGATGGACGATCGAGGGATCTCCCCGGACCAGGTCCGTACGATCGAGGATCTCCAAAACCTCCCGATCACGAAAAAGTCCGATCTTGCCGCGGCTCAGAAGATCAATCCTCCCTTCGGCGGGTACTGCACCGTTTCCGTTGCCGATCTTGCCCGGGTTCACCAGTCGCCGGGTCCGATATACGATCCCATTGCACGGGAGGACGACTATTATCGGTGGATGACCTCGCTCTATTCCGTAGGATTCAGACCCGGGGACCTGGTGGTCAATACCTTTGCCTACCACCTTACCCCCGCGGGGCACATGTTCGAGGATGGGGTGAAAGCGCTCGGGGCCACGGTTGTTCCCACGGGTGTCGGGAACACGGAAGCTCAGGTCAACGTCATGAAGGACCTTGGCGT
>JARRRG010000551.1:0-2918 GCA_037380965.1 Deltaproteobacteria bacterium | reverse complement strand
CCTCATCGCGGAACTGCCTCACCTTCCCTTTCTTAAGGGGTGTCTGATCGCCGAGAAAGCCTACTCGCACCTCCGGCGTATTCTCGCCGGTGAGCACCGCCCTCACTCCATGAAGTTGTTCCGCCTTCGAGGTGTCTATACGTTTGATAATGGCATGAGGCCGAGTGCTATAGAGGATCTTGCCGTGCAGCATCCGGGGCACTCTGATATCGTTGATATAGGCGGCCCTTCCGGTGACTTTATCTTTATCGGTCCTGGCCAGGGACTTCCCAACGAAGAGATCTTCCATTGCCTACTCCTTGACCGCGGACTCTTCCGTCCGGTCCGACATCAATTGGGCTGCGTACTGAACCGATTCCACGATCTGCACATAGCCGGTACACCGGCACATATTGCCCGCGATGGCGTGCCGGATCTCAGCCTCTGTTGGATGAGCCTGTGCGTCGAGCAGCGCTTTGGCCGACATGATCATGCCGGGAGTACAGAAGCCGCACTGCACTCCGGCCTTTTCAAGAAAGGCCTCCTGGATGGGATGCAACTGTCCGTCCTTGCTCATCAAACCCTCTATGGTCACGACTTCCTTGCCTTCAACCTCGAGTATCGGATAGATGCAACTGTTTACGGGGCATCCGTTCACCAGTACCGTGCACGCGCCGCACTCACCTTCGCCGCAACCCTGCTTGGCGCCGGTAAGCTCCAACTCTTCGCGAAGCACTCGCAGCAAGTTCCAGTGCGGTCGAACTTCAACTTCTACAGCGTCTCCATTCACCGTGAACCGAATGGTCTGCTTCATTCCTTGGCTGCTCCTTTCGCCCTATCTCGACAAATGAGGCCGGTACGGCTTATCAGCACTTTGATCATCTCCCTGCGGTACCACTCTGAGCCGCGTATGGTCGTCCTGGGACGAGCCTCTTCCGCCGCGATGCCCCCAGCCTCGTGCAGCACCGCCTCGTCAATTGTCTTGCCCTCGAGAAACGATTCAGCCTTCTCTGCCCTCATCGGAGTGGGAGCGGCGACTCCGAGCGCGATTCTCGCCTTGCGGCACGTCCGCAGGTCATCATCGAAAGTAAGGAGAACCGCCACCCCGAGGATAGGCAGGTCCATTGCCCGACGCCGCGTATGCTTCCAATAGGCCATCCCTGTGGACGGCAGCGGCTGCGGAACGACAAAGTGAGTGACGATCTCACCAGATTCCAGCACCGTCCTTGACGGTCCCCCGAAGAATTTCGCGATCGGCACGGACCTTTTACTCGTGGCGCTTGCCATGTGAACTTCGGCATCAAGGACGAGCAAGGGGGGCGCGGTGTCTGCCGACGGTGCAGCATTGCAAATATTACCGCCGATGGTCGCGGAATTTCTCACTTGCACCGAGCCGAGATTCGTCACTGCATCCGTGATGACGGGAAAGTGGTCTCGAATCTCCGGGGCCAGCTCCAGGGCCCGGTGCGTAGTGGCGCTTCCAATCTTCAACTCTCCACGGTACTCGATGAAATTGAGCTCAGAGATGTTCCGCAGGGAAATCAGATAGTCCGGCGAGACAATCCTCTTCTTCCA
Source organism: Deltaproteobacteria bacterium (assembly GCA_037380965.1). Taxonomy (GTDB): domain Bacteria; phylum Desulfobacterota; class Desulfomonilia; order Desulfomonilales; family Desulfomonilaceae; genus JARRRG01. The sequence goes on along the minus strand of JARRRG010000551.1, from coordinate 1,364 downwards.
CAGGACCATCAAGTCGGTTCCACCCGCAATGAGTCTCGCCTTGTCTCCGTGGCGATCAAGGAGTTCGAGAGCATCCTGCAGCGAGGTTGGTTTTAGATACTCGAAGGTTCTCACCTGTCCCTCCTCTCCACCGGCCATGCCGTTTGTCATTCCGAGAGGTCTTAGAAAATGCTGGTAGACGGACTTCTTAGAATCAATCAGATTTTTATAACACGGTTGCCGAAGTTTTCAAACTGGAGCCGGCGCCCTAAGCGTGAGAAAGTTGCTCTCCCCGCGCGCCTGGGAGGTCGGAGGGTGCGGGCGGGACAATTCAGGAGTCGCCATTGCCCGGACTCGCGGAGCGCGGCGTTTAACCGCATCACGATCCCGCGACTCAACAAATTGGATAAGTCTTTCTGTCGGATCTTCTGAGAACATTCAGTAAAAGGAACTCAAGTAGTTTCTAGTTTGACAAGAATGAGTGCGAGGATGTATTGTTAGGGCCGTTCCATTCAAACATGTGAGATGCTGGGATGTGTATCCCGGCTGGAGTTGAGTCCGACGGAGGGTTAAGGGGTTAGGGTCGGACTCTTTTTTTGCGGACCGTTCATACCGATCGCAACGAACCTCACCCGCGCTTGCCCCCTGCACTCGTTCCACTCCCGAGCATGAGATTGAAGAATGGGGCCGTCACCTGCCGCGTGAGATCTCTAACCATCGGATACTGCGATTCCGGATAGCTGGCTCAGCAGGCGAAGAATTTCGTCAACCTAATATTGACATCATATTCATATTTATGTTAATATGAGTCAACCTACCAGCCGTTTGGCTGCGCATGGTGGAAAACCCGGTGGCTCCCGCCTGACCCCGCTCCGGGTTTTCATTTTTGCCGGCCGCCCTCCTCCCGGTACGCCAGGTTCCTCCGGTACCATTCTCTCCGTTGCCCGAGCCCGGTCTGAAGGATGTATGGTGGGCTCATCCCGAGCCTCTCGAGGTCACGAGGCGATTCTCCGTGCGAATGCATGACATTCCACGGCCCAGCCGGCTCTTCGCGGGCTTCAACAGGTATCTCGAGAGAGCTCTGCAGGATGCCGGCCCGTTCGCGGTGCATGTTGCATCTTTTATCCGTTGATGCTGATGCAGTATGCAGCCTTTTGCTGGTCCCGGAGGGAGTACCGACCAGGCTTTCGTTTCCGGATATCGCAAGATGGGCCCGTCATCTAGAGTACTTAGCCCTAATAGTCTCCGATTGGCACGCAATTTGCTCCCTCCAACAGCAGGAGCAGAGATGAAGGTTGCCATTACCGAACATCAAGGGCGTATCGCCCCTGTCTTCGATACATGCCGTCGCCTGAAGGTCTTCGTGCTGACTGATACCGGCGACG